>JAITKT010000298.1 GCA_031278225.1 Deltaproteobacteria bacterium | reverse complement strand
GGACGTTTGGTCATGTTTTCGAGGGAGAGTCCCCGGGACTCTCCCGGAAGAACTTTCGCGACGATCGCGAATTTCGTTTCCCCCAAGTATCCCGTCATGGGAAGCAGACCGGGGACCTTTCCCGTCTCCACCCCCTTCAGGACCAGAATCCCTCCCGCGGGAAGGCTTCTTTGAATTGTTCTGAGGTTGGGCCACAGGGTTTTGTCTTCCTCGAACCTGATGGGTGTTCCCTTGGGAAGAGGTCGGCCGTTTGATTCGAAACGGATCCTGAGAGTCCCGGGAACCCCCTTGGTGAGAGCGTCGAGGGCCGTTATCTCGAAACGGGTCGCGGAAACCCCGACCGGGGGAGAAGAGTCGGGGGATTCGGGGGAGCCGTCGCCCGCGGGCGAAGATCCCGCGAATCCTTCTTTTTCTTCTTTTTGCCGTTTCGCCTTTTCGAACCTTTCTTTCTCGCGCTTGTCTCTTTCGAGCTTTTCTTTACGCGGCTCTTCCTTTCGGATCTCTTCCTTTCGCGGTTCTTCCTTTCGGATCTCTTCCTTTCGCGGTTCTTCCTTTCGGATCTCTTCCTTTCGAGGCTCTTCTTTCCGGATCCCTTCTTCGCCGGGCTTTTCTTCCCCGGGCTTCGGCGCGGTTCCGGGTTTCGCCGCGGGGACGGAGTCCGGGATGTTTTCTTCCCGGATTTTGATTTTCCCTTTGGCGGCGTCGGAGGTCCCGTGTGTCCCGGAAGTTTCGAAAGGTCCCGTGAGTCCGGAAAGCGAGGATGTCCGGGAAGAGGTTTCGGTTCCCGGAAACGGCGTTCGGCGGGTCTTTCCGGCGCGCGCGGCGATGGCGTTCGCGCCGGCCTCGTCGCGTTTCCGGAGGATGTCGGACTCCCGGGCGTTTCCGGCGTTTTTGACGGTTTCTTCGTTTCCCGGGTTCGCGGGGTTCCCGGGGTTCGCGGCGGCGCCTTTGTTTTCCGCCTCCAATTTCCTCAAGGCGTCTCCCAGCCCGGCCGGGGAAGAGACGATTTCCGTCTCGCGAGAGTCCCCGATCTTCTCGGGCGTTCCTCCCCCGCAGGAGATCAAAACCGCGCAAAAAAGAATCGCGGGGATGACGCGAAGCGGGCCCGCGAAACCCTTGACCGAGTCGTGATGTGCCATTGTTTTTCCTTTGTCGTCCCGTTTCGGGGACAAAATATCTTCGGGCGTTCCCTTGGGGTTTTCCGGGAGTCCCCCCGGGACGGGTTTGTCCCGGGGGGGCTTTCGGAAAGGTTTGGGTGGCGCGGGTGAGGTTTTCGGGCGATCCGATCCGCGGCCTCAGGGCCTCATGCCGCCCGTCGGGGACGGATCGTTCGGGTCGTTCCCGTCTTTCGCTTCCGCGATTGTCCCGGGCGTTTCGTTCCCGGACTTTTGTTTTTCTTCCCGACGCTTTCTCTTTCGGATCCTTCTTTCCTCTTCTTCCCTTCTTTCCGCCTCTTCCCTCCTGTCCCTTTCTTCCGCGAGGATTCGTTCGACGGACTTGTCCGGCTCCCGGTCCTTTTTCATGGAGAGCGGGGGAAGACCGAAGTGGACGTCGGCTTCCCTGACGGCGGCCCGGTAAAGGTTTTCCCTCTCCCTTTCGGAGGGGTCGGTTTTTGGGGCGGGAAGGGGCCCGGGGGAAAGGGGATCCGTCGGAAGCGGCCGATCATTGGGACCGGCGGGAGGAGAGGTTCGTTTGTTTTCACCGCCCCCCGGAAAGCCCCCGGGGTCTTTCCGGGGGGCGGTGAAGTCGGACTTGATTGAGGGAAGGTCCGCGTGGTCGCGGAGGGATTCGAAACGCATGGGTTTGTAGGGGCGTTGGAATTTTCCCGTTTCCTTCGCCGCGAGGACGAGGGGATCGTCGAGGAAAGAAGGGCTTTCGGTCTTTTTCGGGGTCGTCGGGGGGAATTGTCTTCGCGGGATGACCGTCTCCCGGGGATTTCCCGCCTCGTCCCAGGTCCATCTCCGGAAGACGCGGCCGGTTCGGATTTCCAGAAGACACTCCTCGCTCATGCGCTTTTTCCAGAATTTCGCGGCCTCGTCTTCGGGAAGAGGGGGAATGCCGTCGAGTCTTCCGGGGAGGTTCAGGAGCTCGGGACCTATCTTTCTTCCCCTCAGGATCTCGAGACCCTCTCCCTGGATCGGGAGCTCGTTTCCGAGGTAGAGTTCTTCGCGGCTGCGGAGAGCCGTCACGAAGTTTTTGGCGTTTTCGGGAGAGAAGAAGACGCCCAGGATCTCGAGATTCACGAGGTTCATGGCGAGGTACTTGTGATAGCCCTTGGGTTTGTCGGGCTCGGGGGGCACCGCGTCCGCCCCCCCGCGGTGGTGGCGGACGACGGAGCCCCCGAGCCTCAACGGGAAGAGACACTCCTCCCCGGGGATCCGGGGTCTCGCGGTGAAGGCCCGGTAGATGTTTTCCCCCTTGGGATTGGGGGGAACGAGGCAGTGGGGAAGTTTCAGCATCCTCGCGCCGTGAATGAGGGCCAGGGCCCCGTTGAAGGCGAAGACCTCCCTTTCCCGGACGGGAAGGTGGGCCCTTCTGCCCCAGGAGGCGTCAGCGGCGGCCCTCGATCCGACCCTTTCGACTTCGTCCAGGAATGCCTGGTAGACGTGGGTGCGGGACCATCTTTTCTTTCTC
>JAITKT010000241.1 GCA_031278225.1 Deltaproteobacteria bacterium | reverse complement strand
CGGCGAAAAAAAGAAAAAAACCGTGAAAATTTTTAAAAACCTGGGGGAAAAATCGAAAAAAAGGAAACAAAACGAAAAAAGACGCTCCCCGAAAAAACCCCAGGGATTTTCGGTAAAATTCCCGAATCCCGTGAAATTTCATGAAATTTTAAAAATCAAGGTTCGGAAAGGTCCGAAAAACCGAGTGACGGGGGGTTTTCGGGAAAAGGCGGAGCGCCGGCGAAAATTGTGGAAAAAAAGAGATTTTTTCGGTTTTCGGGGAAAAACGTCCGTTTCGCGCGCCCGCCTTGTTTTTTCGGAGGGGCGAAAGGGAAACGAAAAAGCGCCCTTCAATGTTAATTCCCCGGCCGAAAAAAAGCAAAGGCTTTTTTCGGGTCCGGGGCGCGTCCGCCCCACGTTTTTCACAAAACGGTTTTGACCTTCATGAGGTCCAGGGGAAAAGAGGAGTCCAAACCCCAGAGGGTCCTCGCGACGGCCAGGGGTTTGGGGCCGCCCGCGGGGTCGTTTCTTATGGTGAGGAGAGCCTCGAAGGGGTCTTTCACCTCGAGGTTCAGGAGAAAGTCGGGGATCTTATAGATCCTTTCCTTCCCCTTCTTGTCCGCGGAGCTTATCTCCCCGTCCGGGAAGGGGGGAGGGAAGACGAAAACCCCCTCCGCGGCCATGGCCTTCCAGACCCCGGCCTTCACGGAAAGGCGCGGGGAATCGGGGGGATGGCGTTCCAGGCTCGAGATCCTCAAACCCTCCGGGAATTTCAGGGCCTTCAAGACGGTTTCGGCGTCGAGGTCTTCCCGGAGGGAAAAGAGCACGCACTCGTCGAGGCTCTCGACTCCCAGGGGGAGGGCCGAAAAAAAGGACATCTTGGGGGAGGGATGAAAGCCCCTCGTCAAGGCGAGCTTGAGCCCGGCCCTCCGGAAGGCCCTCTTGAACAAATCCATGAGCTCCAGGTGCCCCACAAAGACCATGAGCCCCGTCTTTTCGAATCTCGCCCTGTAGCGGAACTCCGGCGCGTCCCCGAGGGCGCCCGGAAGGGACCCCGGGGGGAGGGGTTTGGCCCGGCTTTTCTTTTCCCTTTCGGGCCGGGGCGCGGCCGCCGCGGCCGCGCCCCGGGGTTCTTCCGGGGCTTCCCGTTCCCGAGCGGCTTTCGCTTCGAGCGCGGCTTTCGCTTCGAGCGCGTCTTCGGGCTTGAGCGGCTCGGGCCGCGGGGCCCCGGGCGCGGGCGGGGAGGCGAATTTCGGGACGATCCCGTCCCCGCAGGCCCCGCAGGAATGGCAATCCCCGTCCCGGCAATCGCTCGTGGTGACTCCCGCCCGGGCCCTCCTCCACTCCCTCTTCAAAAAATCCTTCCTTACCCCGTAAAACACGTGGTCCCAGGGGAGGGGGGCGTCCGGGTCCTTTTCGCGCAACAAAAAGGCCTCGGGGATCTTTTCCTCGGCCAGGGCCTCCCGCCAGAGATTGAGGTCGAAACGATCGTTCCAGGCCTCGAATCTCGCGCCCTTTCGAAAAACCTTCTCGATTATCGGGCCCATGCGCCTGTCCCCCCGGGAAAGGAGGTTTTCCGCGAAGGAGGCCCCGGGGTCCGCGTGCTTTATCGCGAGCCCGAAACGGTTCCTCGCGATGTCCTTCACCTTCCCCAGCCTCTCCCGAATGGTTTCCGCCTTGGACCCCGGAAGCCACTGAAAGGGCGTGTGGGGTTTGGGGGTGAGGTGGGCGAGGCCCACGTTCACGGTGGCCCGGGTCATCTTCTTTATTCGGAGGGACAGGTCCCCTATGGCCGCGAGGTCCTCGTCCGTCTCCGTGGGGAGGCCGCACATGAAATAGAGCTTCACGGTCCGCCAGCCCAGGGAAAAGGCTATTCCGCAGGCCGCGAAGATGTCCTCCTCGTCCAAGTCCTTGTTTATGACCGCCCTGAGCCTCGCGGTCCCGGCCTCCGGCGCCACGGTGAAGCCCGTCTTCCTCACCCTCTTTATCTCCGAAATCAATTCCTTCGAAATGGACCTCACCCTGAGGGAGGGGAGGGAGAGGGCCACCCCGTCCTTTCCCATGTCGTCCATGAAGAGTTTCACGAGCTCGTTTATGGAGCTGTGGTCCCCCGCGGAAAGGGAGAGATAGGCCGCCTCGTCCTGCCCCGTGAATTCCAGATTCATTCTCATGAGTTCCCGCACCACGCCCGCGCTCCTCTCCCGGACGGGGCGGTAGATGTATCCCGCCTGGCAGAAGCGGCAGCCCCTGGAGCAGCCCCTCGCGATCTCCACGGCCACCCTGTCGTGCACGGGCTTCGCGTAGGGCACTATCTGGGTCGCGGGAAAATGGGAGGAATCCAGGTCCCCCGCGATGTTTCTCTCCGGAAACCCGATCCCCGGGATCCGGGGCTCGATCCCCGAAAAAACCGAAAGCCCCGTGTCGTCGTCCCTGAGGTCGTAACTCGCCTCGAACAGGGACGGCACGTAAACCCCCTTTCTCTTTCCGAGTTCGAGCAAAAGCTCTTCCCTCGAAACCCCCAGGGCCTTCCCGTCCTTTATGAGGCCGTAGTCCCCGATTAAAGAGGGCTCCGCGTCCCCCAGAAAATAGGCGTCGAAAAACATGGACATGGGCTCCGGGTTCGCGGCCCCCGGCCCCCCCGCCACGACCAGGGGCGTCCGCGAATCCTTCCTGTCCGCCGCCGCCAAGGGAATCCCCCCCAGTTCCAGCATGTTCAGGATGTTCGTGTGCCCCAGCTCGTACTGCAGGGAAAACCCCACCACGTCGAAATCCCCCAAAGGCGTCCCCGACTCCAGACTCGTCAAGGGGAGGCCCTCGGTCCTCAAGACCTCCTCCATGTCCGGCCACGGCGCGTACACCCTCTCCGCCGAAAACCCCGCGACCGAATTCAGAAGCGAATAGAGAATCTTGTGCCCCAAATGGGCGTGGGCTATCTCGTAGATGTCCGGGAAAGCCAAAGCCACCCTCAACATCCTTCCCTTCCCGTCGGGCACGCGGTTGGGCGCGGCCCCTATCTCGTTTCCCAGATAACGGGAGGGGCGGGACACGTTCTTCAAGGCGCGGGGATTGAAAAGCCTAACCAAGGGTCACCAAACGCGAAGGGAAAAAAGGGTGTGAAAAAAGCCGGCGGACGAAAAAATCAAAAGAAAGGGACCCGCGGGGGGCGGAAGGGAAGGGGTTTTCGGATCTCCCTAAAACCCCGCTCCCGGACGCCCCCAAGGCGCCCTCAAGACGCCCGGAAATCCGCGCGCCCGCGAAATCCCCGGCCCCGGCGGTATCCGCCGCGTCCCGCGCGGGCCTTCCGAAGCGGGGCGCGCCGAATGCGAAGAGAAAAAAAAAGAGTGAAAAAAAATGAGCGAAAAAAAGCCGCGGGACGACGCCGCCCGCGAAAAAAGCACCCGCGAAGGGGCGGAAGGGAAGGGGTTTTCGGGTTTTCCGAAAATCCCCGCGCCCGCGCGGCCCCGACGCCCCTAATCCCCGGAAATCTCTTCGGCTA
>JAITKT010000178.1 GCA_031278225.1 Deltaproteobacteria bacterium | reverse complement strand
GTTTTCCGAAGATTTCTTTTTTCTTTTTCGCCTCGCGCGTTTGGTTTGATTTCAGACCGTTTCGATTGTTCCTCAAAGACGTTCTTCGAGACCCCCGGCGACGGGGGTCTTGAAAACGGCGGCGGGCACTCCCGCCGCGGGTTCCCCCCGATCCCTCCGCCCCCGGCCATCTCTCCTCTCCCGGGCCTTTTCCGGAAAACCGTCACCTGTCCCTGACGCGGCGGAAGGGGCCCGGGAAGCGCCGACGGAGAATCGGGGGGAATTTTTTCATTGATTGTCCCGAGTTTTTTTTGTTTTTGTTTTTTCGCGTTCCGACGGGTGAAAGATGCGCAAACTCCGCTTTCTTTTGTTTTTGGCCGTGAAAAGCGCCTGGAACAGGCGTTTCACCCTGGTTCTGGTCTTGCTCTCCATAGCCCTTTCCACGATTTTGCTCGTGGGCATCGAAAGGGTGAGGGGGCAGGCGAGGGCCGGTTTCGCCGGGGCCATCTCCGGGACCGACCTCGTGGTCGGGGCGAGGGGCGGAAACATCCAGCTCATCCTCTACGCGGTCTTCCACCTGGGGGGCGCCACCAACAACATGAGCTGGGAGTCGTTCAACATGATAAAAGACAGGGAGGAGGTCCTCTGGACCATCCCCCTGTCCATGGGCGACAACCACAAGGGCTATCCGGTGGTCGCCACCTCGGGGGACTTTTTCCGGCACTTCAGGCACAGAAGGAATCAGGGCTTGGAGTTGGCGTCGGGGAGGGAGTTCGAGGGGATCTTCGAGACGGTCCTGGGCTCGGAAGTGGCCCACCGTCTGAAGTACGGGGAAGGGGACAAGGTGGTTCTCGCCCACGGGGCGGGGAACGTCGGACCTTTGCACGCCGACAAGCCTTTCACCGTGGTGGGGGTCCTTAAAGCCACGGGATCCCCGGTCGACAGGTCCCTCTACATCAATCTGGATTCCATGGAAGCCATCCACGTGGACTGGAGGGGAGGGGCCCCCATCAGGGGCTTCAGCGTTTCGGCGGAAGAGGTCAGGAAAATGGACCTCACCCCCAAGTCCATAACGGCCCTTCTCGTGGGTCTCAAAAACAGAAGGACGGTCTTTTCCCTGCAGAGGGAGATCCAGGAGTATCGGGGCGAGGCCCTCTCCGCCGTCATGCCGGGGGTGGCTTTGGACCAGCTCTGGAACCTCTTGGGAGACTGGGTGAAGGTTTTGGTGGCGGTTTCGCTCCTCGTCACCTTCACCGGTCTCGCGGGCCTCGTCTCCACGATCCTCGCGGGCCTCGGCGAAAGAAGGAGGGAGCTGGCCATCCTGAGGTCCACCGGGGCTTCCCCCGGGGACATAGTCTTTCTCATGGCTTTCGAAGGTTTCATCTTGACCGCGATCGGGGTGGTCTTGGGGCTCGTCGCCCTGGGCGTCTCCATCGCGGCTCTTTCCCCCAGGCTTCTCGACGCGTACGGTTTTCATCTGAATCTTTCGCCCCCGACCGGGACCGAATGGCTCATCGCCGGGGGCATCTCCGTCCTGGGATTGCTCACGAGTCTCATCCCGGCTTTCAGGGCATATTTCTTGAGCCTCTCCGACGGTTTGAGTCCGTCGACCTGAAAGATTTCCCTTCGCTCCCCGGGGGAAACGGGGCGGTTCGCGCCCTTTCTCCCCGGGGGGGTTTTTTCGATTCTTTCGGGGTTTTCCTCCCGGGTTTCCCCGGGCATCGGTGACGGGTTTTTTTTCGGGGTTTTATTTTGGTTTTTCGGGGGGTTTTCGGGGTTTTCCCTCGGGGCGTCCCCGGTTTTCGGGCCTTTCGGGGCGCTTCGGGGCGTTTTTCGGGCGATCTTTTCGTTGCCAAAGCCCGTCCCCTTGTGTTTACATTGTCTCAAACGTCCGAGGTTTCACCTTTTTCCTTTTTTTTCGCCGCCTTCCGACACCGGGTCCCCGCGGACCCGCGGGGAGAACGAATGCCGCCTTCCGCCGCCAGGGGAAAATCCGTTTCGACCGCCCGGTTCGCGGCCGTTTTCGCGGTCGCGGGGCTCTTCTTTCTCTTCGCTTCGCTCTTCGGCCCGACCGCGGGCTCGTTTTTTGGTCCCCTTTCGGGCCCCTCCGCGGCATTGGCCCAAAAGAAGGCGGATTACAGGGACAAGGGTTGGCTCATCTGGGACGAGCTCGTGGACCCCGCCTGGGACCCGGAGACCATCTTTCAAGACCTCAAGGTCAACGAAATGACGGACGACGACCCGAGGGTCGACGAGATAATAGAGGAGTTCCTGAGGCGCTGGAACGACGCCCCCATAAACGAGGCCATGGACGGGGAAAAGATTAAGATCCCGGGCTTCGTGGTGCCCCTGGACTTCGAGGAGACGAGGATCAGGGAGTTCTTTCTCGTGCCTTTCTTCGGGGCCTGCATCCACGTGCCCCCGCCCCCTCCCAACCAGATAATCTACGTGAAGAGCGAAAAGGGCTTGAAGGGGATGGCGGTTATGGACGTGGTTTGGGTTTATGGTAAAATAAGAACAGACAGGTTTGAGTCCGAGGCTTTGGGAGCGGCCGGGTACACCCTTCCGGCGGACATCGTCGAGCCTTACGGCGAAGACGGGTGACGCGGGCGGGAACCGTGGGAGATCCGAGGGAGATCCGGGGGAGGCCCGGGTCGTCCGCGGCCGGCCCCGTGAGCGGACGGACATTTCGGCTTGCGGCGAATTTCGAAACGAATCCCTCCCAACGGCCGATCCCGGGGGTTTTCAGGAGGACGTCATGAACAAGTCCCGCGAACAAAAAACGGACGCCGGCAAACCGGAATGGCTGATGGCCGAGGCGGAGCACTACTGTTCCGCGCAAGGCACCCAGCTGACCTCCCTGCGCCGCCTGGTGCTTGAGACCTTAATCAAGGCCCGGGGTCCGGTGAAAGCTTACGACCTTTTGGAGGTCTTGAGGGAACTGGGCCACCGCCTGACCCCCTCGACCGTCTACCGCATACTGGATTTCTTCCTCCGGGGGGGACTGGTTCACAAGGTGAACGCCTTGAACGCCTACGTGGCCTGCCGCTGCGAGCCCCAGGCCCACAGGCACGGTCCGGTCATACTCGTCTGCCCCGATTGCCGGACCACGACGGAGATAAACGACAGGCACCTGAACGAGAGCATCTTCGAGCGCCTGGGCGTACTGGGCTTCAAGATCAAAACCGTTTCCGTCGAGGTCAGGGGAGTTTGCCCGAAGTGCGCCAAGGTTTAGTCCGGCTCCCGCGAAAATAAATCAAGCGTCTTTTCCAACACAACGTCCCAATGCCCAAAAGGACTTTGTTCGCGACAACGCGCCCGCTTCACTCCATTCGCAACCCGCGCCCGCGACGGCGAAAGAATCCGACGCGATTTTCCCGTCGCGGAACCCGACCGAACGCGGCACGACGCCGCGCCGATTCCGAAAACAAAACCTTAAGCCGGTGAACACCCGCGGTTCCCCGGTTTAAGGTTTTTTCGTTTCCGCGGAAAGACGCGCGCGGGGAAAACCCTCGGGGAAGCCGGGGCGGAGCCGGGGCGGAGCCGGGGGCGGGCGAAACCGGGGGAGCGGGGGAGCCGGGGAATGGGTAAGAGCGAAGGGAGTCGGGAAAAGAGAAGAGCGCGGGGAGTGAGGGAAAGAGAAGAGCGCGGGGAATGGGGGAAAGAAAAGAGCGAAGGGAGTGAGGAAAAGAGAAGAGCGCGGAGAGCGGGGGAAAGAAAAGAGCGAAGGGAGCGGGGGAAAGAGAAGAGCGCGGGGAACGGGGGACAGAGAAGAGCGCGGGGAGTCGGTGAAAGAGAAGAGCGAAGGGAGCGGGCGGAGCGGGGAAGAAGGGGCGGACGGGCGGGAGCGACGGGGTTCAGTTTCTGAAGTCCTTGTAGTTCAGGCTCAGGCGCTTCATCCTGAGGCCCAGGGACCTGCGGGTAATGCCGAGGTCTTTGGCGGCGCGGGAGACGTTTCCCCGTTCCCTCTTCAAGGCCTCGGAGACTATTTCGTGCTCGATGTCGGCCATCCTCTCGTCCAGGCCCAAGGCCTCGCGGTTCTTTTTGGAAGAGGCGAGTTTGATGTTCAGGGGAAGGTCGTGGGGTTCTATGACCGCGGCCTTGTCGTCGGCCATGATGACCGTTCCGTGGATGACGGCCTCCAGTTCCCGGACGTTCAGGGGCCAGTCGTAGGAACGGAGCATGTCCATGGCCGGGGGGCTTATGGCGCTCAAATTCTTTCCCGCTTCTTTCGAGAAACGGGAAAGGAAGTGCCTGGCGAGCCTCACGATGTCCTCTTCCCTGGCCTTCAGGGGAGGGACGGTTATGGGAAAGACGTTGATCCTGTAGAAGAGGTCCTCCAGGAACTGACCCCCTTCCGCGAGATCCTTGAGTTCGACCTCGGTTCCGGCTATGAGTCTCACGTCGACCGCGACCTTTTCGTCGCCCATGACCCTTTCGAAGGTTCCGTCCCTGATGAAATCCAAGAGCTTCGCCTGCGCGGCCAAAGGGAGTTTGTCTATGTCGTCCACGAAGAGGCTCCCCCCGTCGGCAGCCTCGAGGAGGCCCTTGCGGGTGTCTTTGTCGGGGCCGGGGTATCTTCTCTCCCTGCCGAAGAGTTCCGTTTCGATTTGCTCGGGTTTCAGGTCCCTTAAGCTCGTCTTTATGAAGGGGCCCACGGCCTTGAGCCCGTCGTAATGGAGGGATTGGGCGACGGTCTCTTTCTCCACTCCCCTTTCCCCCCGGATGAGCACTATGGTCTTTCCGGACGCGACCTTCCTCAGGAGAAAATAAACCTCCTGCATGGCGTTGGAGCAGGACACGAGACTGGTGTGGGAATGGCGTTCCTTGAGCTCGTAGATCTCGGAGGTCAGGGTGCGCACCTTTTTCTCCAAAAAGGTCCTGTCTATGTTTTCGAACATGTACAGCCCCGCGGCGCTCGAAAACAGGGAGGAGAGAAAGGAGAGGTGGGTTTCGTGCTCCTTTTGCTTTTGCTTCTCCGGGAAGCGGGTGAGGGTCGCGAAGGCCCCCAGGACCTTGGTTCCCCTGATGATGGGCACGTAGCTCAGGGTGAGACCCCGGTTGTTTTCGTCGGGAAACGCGGCGCCCCGGGACTTGTTCGTCTCGAAGCCCCGGAAGAAGGACCGGGCGTCGTTTCCGTCCCTCGGATCCCCCGCGCCGGAAGAACCGGGAGAGCCAAGGGAGCCGGACGATCCGGCTGATCCCGGGGAACCCGGAAAACCGACCCGACCCCGCCATCCGCTCCGGGGACTTTCCTCCGACTCGAAGATGGCGGAGTTGAGGATCTCCTCCTCTTCCTTGCTGAAGCCCGCGGAACGGTGGAGAAAGATCTTTCCCGAATCGTCGTGGAAAAGGCAGATCATGGCCTTCAGGGCGGAGAGTTCCTTCGTGAGGTAATAGAGTAGGGTGTCAAGGGCGCCGTTCATGTCGCTCTTTTCCGAAAGAAGCCTCTCCACGGTCAAAAAGAGGGAAATGAGTTTCCGGCCCCATTCCCCGGTCCCCCATGAGGGATAAAGGGACTCTCCCCCGCTTTCTTCCCCGCGGCGGGAACTGTCCCCGAGTTTGAGCGTTAAGTCGGTCAAGCGCTTTGTTTCCCCGTGATTGGAAAGATTGTCATGACGGTGATGGCGGTGTTTTCGAAGGCCCCCGGCGGAGTCCGACGTTTTTTTCGCCCGGGGCGGGCTTTTGTCCGCGACGGGGTCCGAAACCTTTTGGCGCGAGGGAGCGTCCTCTTTCGTTTCGGCTCCCCCTTTAATTTTGGCGTTTTGTAAAACCGAGTCGACGTCCCGGGTCGGTTCGGGAGCGAAAGACCCCCGTTCCGGCTCTGCCCCGCGGAAGACGCGGGGGTCGCGCGTCTAAAGTCCCCGGCATTCGTTCCCCGGAAACCCGGCGAATGCGATTTTCGTCTTCCGGGCGGACGAAACGGACCCGGGTCGCGCGGGGGAAGCGGTCCCGGCCGAAGGTCGCCCGGCGTCCGGTTTGGACCTTGTTCGAAACGGCCTCGATT
>JAITKT010000116.1 GCA_031278225.1 Deltaproteobacteria bacterium | reverse complement strand
GGACGTTTTTTTGAAACTTCGGTTTTCGCCGCGTTTCAAGGGACCAATCCGCCGAAACGATTCCAAACGGCGTTTCGAAGCCCCGTCCAAAGGCCGCTTCAACCGGTTTTCCCGGGCTTTTTTCGGGGGACGCCGGTTTTCAGGAGTTTAAAATTTTCAAGGCTTCCGCGGCCTCTTTTTTCGTGAGTTTCCCGTGGGCGGCTTTCACGAAATGATTTTCCAGACCGGGATTGAGTTCCATGTCGTCGATGGCGACGTAATTCGCGATTTGAGGGTGTTGTTCCAGGTATTCCCTTATCTCGATGGTTCTCGCGTTCGTCGTTATGGCCCCGTATTTCTTCCTCAGTGCGGCCATTTCCTCGGAAGTGTAGATTTTCGTGTTGTCTATGTAATGTTTGTGGAGGTCGTGGATCCTGAAATAATCGTAGACCGGGTCCAGGGAATCGGGGTATCTCCAGCTGGAGGAGAGGACTATCCCCGCGCCGGTTTTGGTCGCGATGTCTTTCACGAGGGAGGCGGCCTTTCTGTCCCAAGAGAAGTACACGATCCTGACGTCGTACTCGTCATACCCGGAATAGTCTATCTTGTGGATTTTGAAGAGCTCTTTGTGGACTTTCCTCAACTCGCGGGGATCGGAATTGACGCTGTAATTGACGTCCCGCCTGAAGGGTCTTATGACGCCGTCTATGTCCAGAAAGAGAACCTTGGTGACCTCCGGGGGACAGAAGCCCGGTCGGGCTATTCCTGTTGACGAGTCGTCGGGGGCGGTCATCGTTGTCCTCTCGGGGGCGGTTTCGGTCGCGAGGGCGGCGTCAGCGCGAATCGGAAAGTCTCGCGGGCGGTTTCCAAGTCTTGAAGATCTCGGGGCTCCTTCCGTAAAGGGGAAGGGGCGGGTTGTCCCCGGGGTTTCCGGAGGCCAGGAGCCTCAGGCCCAGGGCGCCGAAGGCCGCGGGGTCCGCGGGGAGGGGATTCGTCGCGAAACCTTCGGGAAGACCTTGGGGGAGAAGCCGCGAGTCTTCCCCGAGGACGGTCAGGGGGAGGTCGGGGCCGGGTTCCCTCCCTTTGAGCCCGAGAATCGTTTCTTTCATCGTCCCCGGGAAGTTTTGGGGCTTTATCGCGAGAACGGGCGTCAGGGCCCTCGGGAGGGGGATTTCCCAAAAGCGGTCGCGGCGGGTTTCGGGGTTTTCCGCCGGGGCCCCGACCTTTTCGACCTCCCCCACCTCGTAAAGACAGGCGAAAAGCTCCCCGCGACGGGCGTCCGCCACGGGGACGACGAGAGCGGGCGCGGGATTGGGGGCGAAGGCGAGGGCGGCGAGGCTCGGCACCCCGATCGCGGGGATTCCGGCCCCCATGGCGAAGCCTTTGGCGAAGGCCAGACCGGCCCGGAGGCCCGTGAAGCTCCCGGGACCCCTGCCCGCCGCGACGAGGTCCAAGTCCCGCGGCTCGAGACCGAGTTTGTCGAGAGCCTCCCGCAGGACGGAGGGAAGGAGCCTGGAGTGGCTTTCCGCCGCCCGGACGGAAAGGGAGAAAAGGGTTCGGAAGCGGGGGCCGAAGCCGCGATCTTCGTCCGGGGTTTCGTCCGGCGAGTCGCCCGGGGCTTCGGCCCGGTCACGGTCGGGGCCGTCGGCCTTTTCCGCGAGCCGGACCACGGAAAAACAAAGCGCGCCCGCGGAGGTGTCCCATGCCGCCGCGAGCACGTTATTCGGTTTTTTCGACGACCGCGGCGGGGCCCGAGTGTCTGGTGACGAGTCTCGCGATGTCGTTGTAAAAGACGAAGATCATGAGCGCCACCAAGGCCGTTATCCCCACCAGCTGGGTGACTTCCTTGATCTTCATGCTTATGGGGCTCCTCTTGACGAACTCCAGGCAGAAGATCAGGAACTGCCCCCCGTCCAGGACGGGCAGGGGGATCAGGTTCAGGATGGCGAGGTTCACGCTGATGAAGGCCATGAGCCAGATGAAGTTGTCGAACCCGCTTCTGATGGACTGACCCGCCACCTCGGCTATCATTATGGGACCCCCCATGACCTTGGGGGAGATCTCGCGGCGGATGAGTTTCTTCAGGGAAACGAGAACCAGGGCCCCCATGCGGTAAGTCTCGCGACAGGCGCCGCCGAAGGCCGCGATCGGACCCACCGAAACCCTCACGGTGTCGGGGTCGAGGGAGATCCCCACCATGGGCGTGAAGGTGGTTTTTCCCGTGTAGTCCTGGAGCGGCTCGAGTTCGGGGACCACGTCGAACGCGAGGGTTTCGTCGCCCCTCTTGACCGTGAAGCGTATGGCCGCGGGTTCGGCGGCCGACGCGGGGGCTTTTTCCGTCTCCGCGGCGGAAATCGCCGTCGAGCCCGCGGTTTCGTCGGCCCCGGCATCCCCGGAAGCCGTTTCGACCGCCCCGGACGACGTCGCCCCGTCGGAGGACTTTCTGATGGCGGTCAGGACCTCGGTCCAGTCTTTCGTGTCCGTCCCGTTCACGGAAAGGATGAGGTCCCCCCGGCGGATTCCGGCCGCCCTCGCGGGTTTCCCGCGGATGACCTGACCCACCCTGGGCGGGTTTCTCGGGGAAAAGCCGAACCACCAGTAATTCTCGACGTCTCCCAGGACCGTCGTTTCGGTCTTGCGTTCCGGGGTGACCTCGAAACTCAGGGTCCGGTCGCCCCTCCTGACCGTCACGACCGCGGGGGAGCCGTCGCGGCTTTCCCCGTAATCCCCCAGCTCGTCGAAGAAGGTCACGGGTTTGCCGTCGAAGGAGGTTACGACGTCGTCGGTCATGAGGCCCGCCCTGGCCAGGGGGCTCTCCGGGGCCAGGATCCCCAGGGTCGGGGGGGCGTGCCGGACGCCCATGACCCAGGTGAGGAGCCACAGGACCAAAATCGCGAAGAAAACGTTGAAGAAGGGACCCGCGAGAACGATGACCGATTTGACCCAAAAGGGTTTGTGGGAGAAGGAGCGGGGCTTGTCCTCTTCCTTCACTTCCTCCCCCGGCGTTTCCCCGAAGAGCTTGACGTAACCCCCTATGGGGAGCCAGGCCAGCTGATATTCGGTTTCGCCGATCTTTTTCGAGAAGAGCTTGGGGGGAAAGCCCAGGGAGAATTGCTCGACCCTGACCCCGGTGGCCTTGGCGGCCAGAAAATGACCCAGCTCGTGGACGAAGATGAGTATTATGAGAAGGACGACGAAGGCGACGATGGTTAAGAGCATCCGGAACAACCTCCCGGGCGTTGTCGAAAAAATCCGGTCGTTTCGAGGGCCCGTTCGCCCGGTCGCGAAAGGACCGGGGGGGGAGTACCTCCCCCGGAATCCCCGCGGGGACGCGGGCGAAAGACAGATTACCCCAATTTCGGCGCGCTTGGCAAGGTCGATTCCCGGGTTCGGGGGCGGTTCGGGGGCCCGCGGACGCCGCGCGTTCCTCCTCGGGAAAAAGGGGCGAAAACGAAAAACCGCGAGGGTTTTCTCGCGGCTTTTCGTTTGAGGGGAATTGTTTCGAAACGGGGAATCAGGAGGCCCTGGTCATGTTCCCGAAGACGGGGTCGATTTTCAGGGGGCCGGTGTCCGGGGCGATGGAATAGTTCCATTCGCCGTGGAATTCGGCGGGGTAGATGACCACCGCCCGGAGCTCTTCCTCGGTCGGGCCCGCGGGGGCGGGAAAGGTCTGGTGGTCGAGCTTGAGGCCCAGGGCCATGGTGCGGACCGCGACGTTGCGGCCCACGAGCCTCACCGTGATCTCGAAGTCGCGGTTGGGCTCTTCGGCGTAACCCGTGGACATGAAGGAGAAGAGTTTCTGGGCCGCGCCGTTCCACTTGCTGGTGCCCGGGGGGTAACGGCAGAACTCCACGGGAATGCCCGCGGCGTTGGCGAGTTTCTGGAGTTCGGTCTTCCAGAGGGAGTGGCGCCTGAGTCCCCCCACGTTGTCGGCGGTGAGCATGAGGGAAGTCGCGTCGGGGAAGAGCTCCCTCCCCTCCACGGTCCACCAGCCGCGGATCGAATCCAGGGTGAAGGACGCGGATTCGTAAGCCGTCTTCACCACCGCGGACCTTCTGGCCAGCTTCTGGTCGTAGATTCCCTTGGGATGGGCCCCGGCCTCCAGGATGTCGTTCAGGATCCGGGCCCCGGGGGCGAAAGAGGACATTCCGCCGTCGCCCGGGGTCTCCTCGTCGGCCAAAGA
>JAITKT010000008.1 GCA_031278225.1 Deltaproteobacteria bacterium | reverse complement strand
CATGACCCCCAAGTATCTCGTGACCGGGACCCCCGGCGAGGCCTTCGAGAGGAAGGGAAAGGAACTTCTGGAATCCCGGGGGCTCCTCGGCGGCGCGAGGGTGAAGGCCGCGGGCGACCTCTTCGATCTCCACCAGTGGATAAAAAACGACGGGGTGGACCTCCTGGTGGGCACTTCCTACGGAAAGCAAATCGCCAAGGCCGAGGACCTGCCTTTCGTCAGGGCCGGTTTCCCCGTGCTCGACCGCTACGGGCACGCGAACGAAACCCTCGTGGGATACCGGGGCGGTTTCAATCTGGCCAAAAAAATAGCCGACGCCGTCATGGACCGCATGGACAGGGATTCCGCGGACGAGGACCTGGAAGCGGTCATGTAGGGAATCCCGAGGGGGGGGTCGGGGAAAACGAAAAAATTTTTTTCCCCGCGAACGTTTTCGCCCCCGGGGACCGGGTTTCCGGGGGGCCGGGAGGATTTTTCCCTTCGCGACCCCTCGAATTTCAAAAAGATTTTTTCGCGGGAGTTTTTTCACGCTCCTTTCCTTTCTTTTTGCCATGGGACGTCCCCGGGGAGCCCGACATGACCGCCGCCATTTTGGAGGAAAGAAAAAATTCCATAGGTTTCAAGGCCGGGGGCGGGAATTCCGATGGCCCCGGGGTTTCCTGCGGCAAGAATTCCCTCTCCGGGGCCGTGAGCCAGAGGGCCTGCGTGTTCTGCGGGGCCAGGGTGGTTTTGAACCCCATAACGGACGCCTTCCATCTGGTCCACGGACCCGTGGGCTGCGCGAGCTACACCTGGGACATCAGGGGGTCCCTGTCAAGCGGATCGGAGCTCTACAGGAACAGCTATTCCACGGATTTGTCCGAGAGGGACGTCATCTTCGGGGGACTTCCCAAGCTGAGGGAGGCCATCGCCGAAATTCACCTCAAACACCGCCCGTCCCTGATGTTCGTGTATTCCACCTGCATCGCGGGGGTCATAGGCGACGACGTCGATTCGGCCTGCGCGGAGGCGGAGAGGAAGTTCGGGATGAGGGTCGTGAACGTCAAGGCCCCCGGCTTCGCGGGACACAAGGCCATGGGTTACGCCCTCGCCTGCGAGGCCATGATGAAGGTCATTTCCGAGGCCCCGCCCGCGCGCGCCGTCCCCGGAACCGTGAACGTCCTCGGGGACTACAATCTCGCGGGAGAGGCCTGGATCATAGAAAACTATTTCCGGGAGATGGGGATTCGGGTCCTCGCGACCTTCACCGGGGATTCCTCTCACGAAAAACTTTTGAGATCGACGGGAGCCTCCCTGAACGTGGTGCAATGCGCGGGAAGCATGACCCGTCTCGCCCGCCGCATGGAGGAGACTTTCGGGATCCCCTTCGTGAAGGCGAGTTTTTTCGGGATCGGCGACACCGGGAGTTCCCTCGCGAAAACCGCGGACCTTTTGGGTGACAAAAGGGCCCGGGAAAAGGCCCGGGAGATCCGGGAAAGGGAGGGGGGCCGGGCCGAAAAAGAGATCGCGCGTTATCTCCCCAAACTCCGGGGCAAGAAGGCCGCCATCTTCGTGGGGGGAGGCTTCAAGGCCATCTCGCTCATGAGACAGTTCAAGGACCTCGGGATGGAAACGGTCCTGGTGGGCACCCAGACGGGAACCGCCGACGAGTACGAGGTCATCGCGGGTCTCGCCTCTCCCGGAACCGTGATTCTGGACGACGCCAATCCCTCGGAACTGGAAAAATTCATGAGGGAAAAGGGCGCGGACATCCTCGTGGGGGGCGTGAAGGAAAGGCCCCTCGCTTACAAACTCGGGGTCGCCTTTTGCGACCACAACCACGAGAGAAAGATACCCTTGGCGGGTTTCGAGGGGGCCCTGAATTTCACGAAAGAACTGAACGATTCCATCAACAGCCCCGTCTGGAAAACCTTGAGGGGCGCGAGGGATTTCGGGGCCGCGGCCTCCTGAGCCGGGGTTTTCGGGAAATTTTCCGATCGCGGCAATCGTTCGGAAAACAAAAGATTTTCGACAAAATTATTTTTTCCGGCCCGGGCCCGGGGCGCCCGGCGCGCGGATTCGCGAGGGCGGTCTTCGCCCGCGGGGGATAAAGGGTCTTTATGGCTGAAAGTCCGGTGAACGTCACGGAAAATCCGTGCAAGATGTGTCTTCCCCTGGGGGTGGTCACGGCATTCTACGGGGTCGCGGGGGCCATGAGCCTTCTTCACGGCTCCCAGGGGTGCAGCACCTACATCAGAAGGCACATGGCGACCCATTACAACGAGCCGGTGGACATAGCCTCGTCCTCGCTCTCCGAGGAGGGAACCGTCTTCGGGGGGGAGGCCAATCTCCTCAAGGGACTCGCGAATCTCATAAAACTCTACGGGCCGAAAATAATCGGGGTTTCCACCACCTGTCTCGCGGAGACCATAGGCGAGGACGTGCCCGCCATCTTAAAAAAATTCAAGGCCGGGAACCCCGGGATCGAAACCGAGCTCGTCCCGGTCGCGGCGCCCGGTTACGGGGGGAGCCATTTCGAGGGCTGGTGGCTGGGGCTCCGGGCGATCGTCGGGCATCTCGCCACCGACCCGGGAAGGCACGACGGGATCAACGTGATCATGGGGCCTTCCAGTCCCGCGGACGTCAGGGCCGTGAAGGAACTCCTCGAGGAAACGGAACTCGAATTCACGGTGTTCCCGGACATTTCGGACAATTTGGACGGGGCCCGGAACCCGGTTTACAGCCGCCTTCCCCTGAAGGGAACCCCGGTCGCGGCGATTAAGAGAATGGCGGGCGCGAGGGCGACTATCGAACTCACCCGCTTCGGGGACCCGGAAGCGAGCCCGGGGCTCTTTTTGGAAAAAGAATGGGGGGTTCCCCTGATGAGGCTCGACCCTCCCGCGGGGCTCGAGGCGACGGACGATTTTCTCGCCACCCTCGGGGAGCTCGGGGGGAAGATCAAAGCCAAAACCCTGGACCGCAGGGGCCGCCTCATGGACGCCATGGCCGATTCCCACAAGCACTGCGCCTTGGGAAGGGCCGCCGCGTTCGGGGATCCGGATTTCGTCCTTTCGACCGCGAGGCTTTGCGCCGAAAACGGAATACTCGTGAAGCTCGCGACGACCGGGCACAAATGCCGGGATTTCGCCAAGACTTTGAAGCCCGTCATGGAGGCCTCCGGGGCAGGCGTCGGGGAAGGGGAGTTCGTCGCGGAGGATTTCCGGGACTTTTCCTTCATCGAGAAGGAAGCCGAGCGCCTCGGGGTCAATCTCCTCATCGGGAGTTCGGAAGCGAGAAGGATCGAAAAAAAATTGGGGATTCCCCTCGCGAGGGCCACCTTTCCCATCCACGACCGCACCGGCGGCCAAAGGACGAGGACTTTCCTCCACGACGGAAGTTTGGCTTTTCTGGACGTTTTGGCCAATTCCCTGCTCGCCGAAGAAGAAGCCGTTTTCAGGGAGAGGATCGTCCGGGGGGTCCGGGGGGCCGGGTCCCGCCCGGTCGGGGTCCCCGCGACTCATTCGAAGGACGGGCCCGGGGAAAAAGCCGGCGGCGTCGCGATACCCCTCTTCGGGGCGGCGGGCCGTTCGGGAGTCGCGCCGGCAATCGCGACCGGGAAGGGCGCTCATCCCTGCTTTGACCGGGAGGCCGCGCGCCGCGACGCGAGGCTCCATCTTCCCGTGGCGCCCTCCTGCAACGTCTCCTGCAACTACTGCTCGAGGGACGGCGATTGTCCCAACGAGTCCCGTCCGGGGGTGTCGTCCGCGGTTTTGAGTCCGCCGGAGGCCCTCGAGCGCTTCAGGGTCGCGAAAAACAAAATCCCGAACCTTTCGGTCGTGGGTTTCGCGGGTCCGGGGGAGTCCCTCGCCACCCCGGAACTCACCCTCGAAACCATGGAACTCATAAGGAAGGAGGACAAAGACGTCATCTTCTGCCTTTCCTCGAACGGACTCGCGCTTCCCCTTTGGCTCAAGGACCTTCGCGCCTTGGGTTTGAGGCACCTGACCGTGACCGTGAACGCCGTCGAGCGAAGGGTCGCGGAAAGGATTTACTCCCGGGTCGATTGGATGGGCGAGGTCTTCGACGGGGGGACCGGCTCCCGGATCCTCATGGCGAACCAGTTCGCGGGGATAACGCTCGCCAAAAAACTGGGGATGGCCGTGAAAGCGAACACCGTTTACCTCAAAGGCATAAACGATCGGCACGTCCCCGAGGTTCACGAAAAGCTCGGGCGCCTGGGCGTCGACATCGGAAACCTCATGCCCCACATCCCCGTCGCCGGGAGCGTCTTTTCGGGCCTGGAGAAACCCCGGGACGTCGAGGTCCGGGCCGCGCGCCTCGAATGCGAAGTCTTCTTGCCCCAGATGAGCCATTGCCGCCAATGCCGGGCCGACGCAGCGGGCCTCCTGGGGGAGGGAACGCCGGACTTTCTCCGCGGGGAAGGGGCGGCGGGGATTTGTCGCGGGTCCCGGACGGAAGCCCCGGCGGAAGCGTCCCCGCGACGCGGCCCCGTCCTCGCGCCCGTCCCCGCCCCCGTCTTTCCGAACGCGTCCGAAAAGGCCGCCCCCGGGCCCGGCGAGTTCGGGATGGCGGTCGCGTCCGAGAGCGGGGTCATGGCGGACACCGGTTTGGGCCGGGCGGAGAGGTTCCTCGCGCGCGCTTCGGACGGAAAGAGCCTGAGGCTCCCGGAAAACCGCGAGGTGGGGGAACCCCGGGGTGGACGCGGGCGCGCTTGCCGTTCCGAAACCCGAACGGACTTCCGATCGGGGGGCGAAAAAAGGGGCCGCGACCCCTCCGTCCTCGCGGAAAAGCCGGGGGACGCGGACGCGGTCGCGGCCGTCGGGATCGGGGATTCGGGAGGGAGACTCCCCGGGGCGGCCGGGGTCAGGGCTTTCTCCTCCCCGGAATCCGCGGACAAAGCCGTCATCGACGCCGCGACGCGGCTTCTCGGGGAAAGGGCGGGAAGCGCCCGGGAAACCGGGGCCGAACGGGAGTTTCCCGCGACGGCCCGAAACGCGCGTTAAACGCCCGTTACCCGCTTTTCCGGGGGGACTCCGGGATGCCCCGGCGATTTTGGTTTTGCGATTTTTTCGGTTTTATACTATAAAATCATTTTCACGGTTTTCGTTCCCGCCGCGATTTTTCGGCTTTGACGGACTTTGGCGCGGCGGGTTTGGTCATGTTGGAAAATCTTTCCATTTCCCGTTTTTTCGGTTTTCGGCGCGGGCGTTTTTCTTCGGTTTCGGGCGCCGGATAACCTCGCGATCCGGGGTCAATGAGGCGCGATTCGATTCGCGCGAGGGAGTTTCACGGAACGATGGAAGATCCGGGTCCCGCGGACGTGTGGGAATATGACAATTTGGAGGACGAGCTCGCCTGGGAGACCACCGAGACCCCCCTTCTGATAGACGTGAGTCTGCCCGTCTTTTTCAACCGCAACCCGGAAAAGGTGGGAAAACACGCCCAGGAGTGGCGGGACCTGATGATGGGGATCGGGGTGGAAAGGGTGAAGATGCCTTCCTCCCAAATCATGGCCTCGGACGCCCTGGTGGGTTTGGATTCGGCTTTGTTGAGCGATTACGAAGGCCTTTTCGAGGAATTGCTCGGGCTGAACCTCCCCGAAGTGGTGTTCGGGAACGGCTTGGGCTGCGCGACCGCCTTGGCTTGCGCCTGGATCGAGATGGGCGGGACCGGGGTCGTGGGGAGCATCGGGGGGATGGACGGGCTTCCCTGTCTGGAGGAGCTGAGGCTCATGCTCCACGTGACGAGCAAGCTCCCCTGCCCGGACGGGGGCGGGACGATGAGAAGGCTCCGGGAGCTCTCCGAGGTGTTTTCCGGGGAAAAGACCAAAGGCTTGAAACCGGTCACCGGGGCCGCCATCTTCGCGGTGGAATCGGGGATCCACGTGGACGGCATCCTGAAGGACCCCTCCCTTTACGAGCCCTTCCCCCCGGGTCTCGTGGGGGCCAGGAGATTTTTGGGCATGGGCGTCCACAGCGGCAAGACCGCCTTGAGGCTCAAGTGTTCCCGCATGGAAATAAGCCTCCGCGAGGATGACGTCGAAGAGCTCCTGGACCGGATAAAGGCCAAAGCCCTGGAGCTGGAAAGGGGCATAACGGACGACGAGCTCCTGATCATCCACGGGAAGTTCGCGAGGGAGAGGGAGAGGGAATAGTTTTTTTTCGGATTCCCGCGTTATCCGGGAGCCGGCGGACACGAAAATCACACGATTTTCGAATGACGTTTAGTTTGTTTTCGGAACGCCTCCGGGGAGGCCCTCGGGGCCGAAAAGGGAATCAAAGGGAATCAAAGGGAATCAAAGGGAGTCCCGGAGAGTCATGGGCAAAAGGAAAATACGCATAGCCGACACCACTCTGAGGGACGGCCAGCAGTCCCCCGGACTCGCCTTTTCCCCGGAGACCTCGCTGCGCATGATGGAAATGCTCGACGACCTCGGCGTCTCCCGCGTGGAAGTCGCCACCCCGCCCGCGGGGCCGGGGGAGTTCCAAATCGTCCGGGACCTCAAATGCCGGCTCAAAAACGCCAAGATGGTGTCCTGGAACAGGCTCAGGATGTCCGACGCCGAGGCCTCCCTGAGGCTCGAGCCCCACGCGGTCCATCTCTGCTTTCCGGTTTCCGAGCCCCAACTCAGGAAAAAACTCAAAATTTCCTTCGACGAGGCGGGTACGCTTCTGGCCGAATTGGTGGAAACCGTCGCCGGCGCGGGGGCGGAGGTGTCGGTGGGTCTGGAGGACGTTTCGAGGGCCACCCCCGAGAGGTTGGCGGAGGCGAAAGCCCTCTTGAGGAAACTCAGGGTGGACAACCTGAGGTTGTCCGACACCGTGGGGATCCTGACCCCGGGACGCACCGCGGCCCTCGTGGAATTTTTCAGGGGAGAGAAATACGCCTTGGAATTTCACGCCCACAACGACTTGGGCATGGCGGTTCCCAACAGTCTCATGGCCGCCCTGAGCGGGGCCGACCACATCGACACCACCCTTCTCGGGGTGGGGGAAAGGGCCGGAAACGCCTCTCTTTCGGGATTTTTGAGGCTTTGCGCCATGTCCCCCCTCCTGGAAACGGACGTCGATTTGGAAGAGGCCCTGTTTTTGGAAGAAACCTTCTCGTCCCTTTTGAACAGGGACGAGTACCTTGACAGCCTGATGAACTCCCCGGCGAGTGACATCACGGAATTCGCGGGTGAAAATGTCTGACTCCGATTTCGCGGCGGCCGTCTTCAAAGACGGTGAAAACGGGCTCTGCGGGGTTCCCGACGTCAAAAAAGTGGTGTTTTACGCGAATTCCCCCGGCGGCTGGACCGTCGCGAGGGAACTGGACTTTGATTTCGCGGGGCACACCTCCCGCCTGTGCGAAATGAGGGCCAGACTGGTTGAGCTCATCCTGGAGCTGAACGACCCCGCTTGCAAGGCCTCGGCCCTGGCCGCCGCGGCTTTTCCCGGGATCTCGAGGGACGTGCTCTCGAGGGCGGGTTTCACCCTCTACGAACTCGAAAGCTTCGACGAGGGGGTCTTGGACGGAATCCTCGAAAACGACGGGAAGGGAGAGGACCTTTCGGAGGAGGTCGCGCCCTCGGAGCCCTTCGAAAGGGAGAGCGGATCCGGGGAGTATTTTTTGGACATGCGGCTCGCCCTGAACGCCCATCCCGAACTCACGAGCAAAAAGATGTTGCGGCCCTTCCTGGACACCGCGAAGTTCGTCTCCCTCAAGGTCGTCTGCGACCATCTGCCGCCTTGGCTCCCCCCGGAGCTCAAGCTGAGAAAACTCTCCTGGGACAGCGAAGACCTGCGGGACGGGGTGGTCGTCGCGATTTTTCCCGGGGAAGCCTGAACCCGCGGGCGATTTCGTCCGTCCCCCCGTTTTTTGGTTTCGGTGATTCCCCGGCTCCCCGGGCCGTTTTTTTCGTCAAAACATTTTCTTTCCCCGGTTTCGGAACGCGAGGCGGACCATGAATCCGACAGGATCCGACTTTCAAGGCCCTTTGGTCGCGCGAGAAGCGGCGCGGGCCCAACCGCGCTTTCCCGGAGTCTCGAGGCTGGAAAAATACCCCTCCGGCGTTTTGAGGTCCCTGTTTCTCTCCGAAGAGACGATCGTCGACACCCCTTTGGGTCCCTTGACGCCTCAGTTCCGTTACGACGAGCCGAGGAAAAAGTACGCCCCGGCCCTGAAGTTTTACCCGAGCGGGGCCTTGAAGTGCCTGCGTCTCGAAAACATCACCCCGGTGGAAAGCCCCGCGGGCGTCCTTCCCGCGGAAGAACTGGTCTTTTACGAGAGCGGGGCCTTAAAGAGGCTTTTCCCCGTGAACGGGAAGCTCTCCGGCTATTGGTCCGAAAAGGACGAAAAGGCCTTGAACTCGAGAATCAACTTGACTCTTCCCAAGTTCGGGGATTTTTCCCTTTATCTGTCGGGCCTGTCCTTTCACGAGGGCGGCGAAATCAAAAGCCTCACCCTGTGGCCGAACGAGGAC
>JAITKT010000070.1 GCA_031278225.1 Deltaproteobacteria bacterium | reverse complement strand
CATGTCGGAGGGGGCGACGAGGTCCGCCCCGGCCGCGGCGTGGGACAGGGCCTGCCCGGCCAGAAGCGCGAGAGTCGGGTCGTTTAAGACTTTACCGCCCCGAAGGACTCCGCAGTGGCCGTGGTCGGTGTACTCGCAGAGGCAGACGTCCGTCGCGACGAGAAGGTCGGGCGCGGCGTCCTTTATGGCCTTAATCGCGGTCTGCACCGGACCCGAGGGGTCGGAGCCGCTCGCCCCGAACTCGTCCTTGCGCTCGGGAAGGCCGAAGAGAATGACCGCCCTCCCGCCGTTCCCGCGAAAGCTTTTGGCCGTTTCGGCCGCCTTGTCGGGGGAAAGATGGAACTGACGGGCGAGGGATTTTATGGGGCTTTTGACGGAAGAGCCCGGGACGACGAAGAGGGGGTAAATCAGATCCTCGGGGGTCACCCGGGTTTCCCTCAACAAATCTCGGATGGTCGGGTTGTCTCTGAGACGCCTGGGGCGCTCGAGGGGAAATGACACGATGTCCTCCGCGTTCGGCCCGGCCTTCGGGGTCGGAGCCGCTCCCGGCCCGCGCCCCGGGGACGCCCGGGGGCTACTTTATGACGTTTCTCAGCTTTTCCCCCACCCTGCGGGTGATGCCCCGAAAGAGGGACTCCTGGTCCTTTTCCTCTTCTATGGCCTGAAATTCCCGGAGAAGGTCCTTTTGTCTTTGGGTGAGACCCTTGGGGGTGGCGACCGTGAGACCGACCACGAGGTCCCCGCGTTTCTTGTGGGGTTCGAGGACGTTGGGGAAGCCAAGGCCCTCGACCCTCAAAATTTTCCCGTTTTGGGAACCCGCGGGGACGTCTATGATCTTGGTCTCCCCCGTCACGGTGGGAATCTCTATCTCGCCCCCCAGGGCAGCCAAAACCATGTCTATCTTTCTTTCGAGGCAGACGTGGTTCCTGTCCCTCGCGAAGATCTCGTGGTGTTTCACGCAGATGTCCACGTAGAGGTCCCCCCGGGGTCCGCCCCTGATGCCCGCGTCCCCCTTCTTTTGATACCGGAGACGGTGCCCGGTCTCTATCCCGGCCGGGACCTTCACGTTCACGGAGTTCATTTTCCGGATTCTCCCCTGGCCCCGGCATTCGGGGCAGGGGTCCGCGGGAATCGTCCCGACGCCGCGGCAACGGGGACAGGTCGTGGCCATCTGGATGAAACCGTGAACCGGGAATACCTGACCCTGGCCCTTGCAGTGGGGGCAGGTTTCCCTCTTCCCGGAAACCGAACCCGTTCCCCCGCAGGCCTCGCAGTTTTCCTCCCCCGGGACGTGGATGACCTTTTCGACCCCGGTGTAGGATTCCTCGAAATCTATGTCCAGCTCGTAGGAAAGGTCATTGCCCTTTCTCGGGGCCTGCCTTCCCCCGGAGGCCCCGCCGCCCCCGAAAAAGTCCTTGAAAATGTTGGAAAAACCCGAAAAGATGTCCTCGAAACCGGACGCCCCGCCGAACCCGGGACCGCCGCCGCCCCTCGAGCGCAGGCCCTCGTGTCCGTAGTTGTCGTATATCCTTCTCTGCTCGGGGTCGGACAGGACCCGGTAGGCCTCGGTTATGAGTTTGAATTTCTCTTCGGCGTCCTTGTCCCCGGGATTCTTGTCGGGATGGAGCCGCATGGCGAGTTCCCTGTAGGACCTCTTGATCGTCTCGGCGCCGGCGTCGCGTTCAATGGACAGAATCTCGTAATAATCCGTTTTTTCGTTCATCGTGAATCTTCCCGCGGTCGGGGGCCGCGGTCTCCCGCCCGGCGATAAAGAGGCGTTTCGTCGAAAAAGCCGTCCGACGGGGGAAGGGTCGTCCGCCCCGCGCGGCTATTTGGCGGTTTTCGCGAGTTCCCTCGCCCTCGTCTCGTAGAGGACGAGCCCCCGGGCGGAAGCGGCTTCGGCCAAGGCTTCCAGTTCCTCTTTGGAGGGCTTTTCGCCGAAGGCCTTGCGAGCGGATTCCAAAAGGAAACAGTTCCCGAGAGAAATCGCGATTTTGGCCACTTCCCCCGCGGAAGCCGCGTCCCCGGCCTTCGCGAAGAAGTCCAGGGCGTCGGGATAACGCTCCGATTCCATGAGCTCCTTGCCGTAAAGGGAGAGCTCTTCCGTGGGCGTCTTTTTCTTGCTTTCGATGATGCGGTTCCGGGTGGTCCACAGGTCTATGTTCTTGAGCATCGCCACTTCCAAGCGTTGACCGGCGAGCGTCGACAGGCGGGCGTCGACCGGCGGGGTTCGATTCGTCCGTCGACGGGCGAAAAGGGCGAATCCCCGGGAAAAAAAACAAAAAAGAAGCCGCTCTCTTCCGGGGGGCGAAGATTTTGCGAGAGTCCGGGTCTCTGTGGGCTTCGGGAAAAAGGGACGGGGAAAACCGGGGATTTTCGGGCGCGAAACTTCATCTCGTCTCGGCGTCGCGGGTCGGGTCGCGGCGGCTCGGCGTCGAACTTTCCGAAAAACGCGTCCCGGGGGAACCGGTATTCGAAAGTCCCTCCGGAACCGGCCCCCTTCGGCCGCGAAACGGGCCGAAACCGACGAAAACACCCGCCGGCGCGATTCACAGAGAATATAAACATTATTTTACCGTTGTCAAGGCGGGCTCCACCGTCGACTTCCCCGCCGCGGGCCGCCGCGGAAGGGCGCGGAAGGCCGCGGAAGCTCGCGGAAGGTCCGGCGCCCGGGCGGGGTCGGCGGAGCGGGAATCGCGGCGGGAAAAAAGCCCGGTCGGGGGGAACGGGACGGAAAAAAGCCCGGTCGGGGGGGACCGGGCTTCGTTTTTTTGACGGCCCCGGGGGAAGGCCTTCGTTTCGAAGGCGCGGGCGGGTCAGGAGTCGCCGTCGTCGTCGTCGTCGCGATCGTCGTATCGGGACTCGACGCCGCCGTCGCGGGAGCCGTCGTCCTCGTCCGTTTCCGGGGCGGGAAG
>JAITKT010000062.1 GCA_031278225.1 Deltaproteobacteria bacterium | reverse complement strand
AGAGAGCCCGGAAAAGCGGTTTTCCCGAAAAACGACCAAGTGGTTACTTTTTACCCGACCGCCCGGGAGGCGGGGGAAAAACTACCCGAAAAGCGCCCGGCCTGACGGCGCCGGTTTCCGGACGCTCCCCGGACGCTTTTCGGTCAGGGCCCTTTCCCCGGTTCGGAAAAGGGATTTCGACGGCCCCGCCGGCCGGCGTCGGTCCGAGTCGGCCCGAACGGGCTTTGACGAAGAGGCCGCGACCGGCCCCGCCCCAAAACCCCGGGGAAGCCGCGGCGGGCGAATCGTCCGGAGGGCGCGACCGGAGGTCGAAAATCAAAACGGAGGGCCTTTCCGCCCGATTGCCCGAACCGATCGCCCGGCCCCCGGAAACGGGCGGCCGGGAAAACGGCGTTTTCCCGAGGACCGCGAAAGAAAGCGTTTTGTTTTTCCGTTCGCCGTCGCCGCAAAAGAAATTTGACGCTTCGGTAAATTTTTGGTAAAATTCAGCTTCTTTTTTCAGTGAGCCCCGAACGAAGGCGAACTCATTCCACAACGGCGGAATTCACGCATCCATGACGAAAACGGACCAATCATCGCCGGAAACGACGCTTGACGTCGCCTCCCCCGACGCGCATCATGAACTTCGCGCGACCCCGACGCCGGAAGACGCCGTCATCGCGGGTTCGTTTTCGGAACAAGCCCCCGGGCCGACCGACGAAGCCGACGACGCCGACGACGCCGACCGCGGGCGGGATTCCGCCCCGGAACCGATAATCGCGAAACCCGTTTTGACCGGGGGTTTCCCCGAATCATCCCCCGAAACCTCACCCGATGCCTCCCCGGACCCCGCCCGGGAAGAATTCGCGGACGCTTCCGAAAACGCCCCAATCCCGGCGGTCACCCGGGCGTCCGCGGAAGCGTCGGCCGAAAGAAAAACGAAAGTCAAAAACGCCCCGCGGGTCGCCCTCGCCTTTCTTCCGAAGTCCGGAAGATATCTGAAAAACAAGTGGCTGGAACAAAAGGCCTTCTACGTTCTCACGCAGGTCGCGACCTTTTTTCTGCTTTCCGCCTACTTCCTGCGCGCGCCGGCTCCGGCATCCTTTCTTTCGGCGGTCTACGTCGCGAGCGTTTTCGGTTACTACGCCTTTTGCCTTTTGGTCATCCAGACGGTTTTGTTTCCCTTCACCTTCTTCCGTTACTCCAAAGCGCTGGTTCCCGCCGTCGTCACCCTGTGGTTTCTGTTTTTGACGACCGATCTCTTTGTCTTTTATTTCTACAAACATCACGTGAATTCTCTTCTTTTGAAGGTTCTCGTGACCGACTTCGCGGGAGTCGGGGTGCCGCTGAAGATAACGATCGCGGGAGCCGGGGCGGTGGCGCTTCTTTTCGGCTTTTTGACCGTTTTTCAACACAAGACCTCCGAAAAGAGGGAAAACCGCGGGGGCGCGCCGTCTTTTTTGGCGATAATCCTCATTCCGATCGCGCTCTTCGGCCTCAACTCGATAATCCACGTCTGGGCCTACAATCACCTCGCGGAATCCGTGACCGTTTACGATTATTATCCCCCGCTGTATCACCCGGTCAGGAAATCCATAAAAACCCCCTACGACCGCCTCGCGGGAAGCGTCGAGACTCGGGCGGGGGAAACCCCGGATCTCTCGAGGCACGTTTTGAAGTATCCCGGAAGCGAACCGGTTTTCGGTGAAAACGAAAGCACGAAAAAGAACATTCTTCTCATAGTGCTCGAGAGCTTCCAGGCGGGAAACGTGAACGAAGAGACGATGCCCAATCTGAGCCGGTTCGCGAAGGAGGCGACCTCGTTCGAGAAACACGTTTCCAGCGGGAGCGCCACCATAACGGGCCTGTTCGGGTTGTTTTACGGGGTTCACGCGGGAATGTACGACATCGCCAAAAACAACCCGGAAAGTTACAAGAGCGTTTTTTCGAAAAGCCTCCGGGACAACGGCTACGAACTGGGGATCTACACGGCCACCGAACTCAGACGTTACCACCTGAAGACCATGTTGTTCGACGAGGCCGAGCTCGAGAACATTCACAACGTCGGGACCGACGACGAGCTCGCGGACGCCCTCGTCGGGGACATAAAAAACCGGGACGGCGGTCTCTTTTTCGATTTCCTGTTTTTGATTTCGTCCCACTATCCTTACCGTCATCCCAAGGAACACGAAATCATGAAGGACCTTCCGGAATACGACCTGCGCGGTTTCGTTTCCAACAGAAACGACGAGTGGCGAAAATACAAAAACGCCTTTTTCAACAGTCTCCACCACGTTGACGCCCTGGTGGGCGAGGTTTTCGACGCTTTGAAAGAAAAAGGGCTCTACGACGACGCGTGGATAATCGTCACGGGAGACCACGGGGAGGAATTCAACGAGGACGGGTCCGGGGACATCGGTCACGGGAGCAATTTCGGGAAGCGGCAAACCGGGGTCCCGCTCCTGATAAAAAGACCGGGTCAGACGACGGGCGAGGTCGTGAACCTCGTGACCCTCCATCAGGACATCGTTCCCACCCTCATGGAGGAGGTCCTGAACACCCTGACCCCGACCGAAGACTACGCGAACGGGACGAATCTCTACAAGCTCACCGGCGACAGGGGGACGGTCGTCTATTCGTATTTCGACAGCGCTTACGTTTTCGACGGAGTCGTGATTGAAAAAGCCGCGGGCAAAAAGTACCGCTGGGACACGAAGGAAAAACTTCCGGGCTCCCTCACCCCCGGGGAAAAAAGGAAGATAATGGCTTTGTTCGACGAGGAACTTTTGTTTTTGAGGGACGAACGATGAACGAAAAACCGGGTTTGACGGGCCGGGTCGCGGCCATGATTGCGGTTCTCGCGCTTTTCGCCTTCTTTCGCGCGAGCGACGGAAGGGCCGACAATTCGTACGGGGACGACGAGTTGAGATATCTTCTTCCCCTTTACGCCGCGGGGCTCTCCGTCTGGAAAGAGAGAAGTTATCCGGGTGTTTTGCGGCTGTTTCTGTCCGCCGGGGGCGCCCAACTGGCTTCCGAGGGCTTGAAACGGGTCACCAACAGAAAGCGGCCCCTCCACAAGGAGGGGGACAAACGCCGTTCCTTCCCCAGCGGGCACGCCGCGGCCGGCTTCAGCGCCGCCATGTTCATCCACAAGAGGTACGACCTGAAACAGGCCGCCGTCCCCTACGTTCTGGCCGCCTGGACGGCCTACGCCAGGGTCCACAGAAAACGCCACCACGTCGAGGACGTCATCGGCTCCTTCGCGCTCTCCGGACTCTTCACCTGGATCTTCGTGAAACCTCACGAACCCGAACCCGGCGCGGACGAGACCCTCGCGGGGGCCTTCGGGCGCCACTCCCCGGAACGGTACGTCATCTTCCCCGAGGCCTTTGTCTCGGGGGACGGGATCTACCTCGCGGTCGGCTTTAACTTTTAATCGCGTCGGTTCCCGCGAGCTCCCGCGGACTCCCGAAGGGAGCGGTCGATCGCGCTTGACAACCCGGGAGGTTCCCCATAGTATGAATTTTTTCGGTTTTGACACCCGCCCGGGTTATCGAAAACTCCCCGAAAGAGGGATAATTTTGCGAGGAACTCATGCAACTGTTCATAGACACGGCCAATCTTGACGAAATCAGAAAAGCCTCTTCCTACGGCGTTCTGGACGGGGTCACCACCAACCCCTCCCTCATGGCCAAGGAAGGGATAAGCGACCAGGAGAAAAGGATCGTCGAGATCTGCGGGATTGTGGCCGGACCCGTCTCGGCCGAGGTCATAGCCACCGACGCCGACGGGATGATAAAGGAAGCCAAAAAGCTCGCGGCGCTGGCCAAAAACGTCGCGGTCAAACTTCCCCTGACCTTGCCCGGTTTGGAGGCCACGAGGACGCTCGCCGACGAAGGCGTGGACATCAACCTGACCCTGGTCTTCTCCCCGGTTCAGGCCCTGCTCGCCGCCAAGGCGGGCGCCAAATACGTCAGTCCCTTCGTGGGCCGCCTGGACGACATCGGTCAGGACGGCATGGCCCTGGTGGAGGACATCATCGACATTTACGGTCAATACTCCTACGACACCGAAATAATCGTCGCGAGCGTCCGCTCCCCCCTCCACGTCGCGAACGCGGCTTTGTTGGGCGCGGACATCTGCACCATACCCTTCAAGATCATAACCCAACTGGTCGCGCACCCCCTGACCGACAAAGGGCTTGCGGCCTTTTTGGAAGATTACCGGAAAATCAAGAGCGTCGTTCACTGAAGGTCCCGGGTCGACGGGCGGGGGGCGAAAAAGATCGAATCCCCGCGCGCCCGGAACAGGGTCCGCCGACGGCGAAACCCCCGGGTTTTTCGCGCTCCCCGAAAAAGTTCGAAAACCCGAAAATTCCGAAAACGCGGTTCCTCGGGGATTATTCCGGGGGACTCGCGCGAATCCGTCCGTGACAACGGCCAATCGTTCCGTCGAAAACGGGCGGCCCCTCGCGAAAGAAACCGATTGTCGCGCCGCGGACGCGACTTCGTTTGGCGAGGGCTCGTTTTCCGTTGACGCGGCGGAACGCGGAAAACCAAGGAAACCAAAACGGAATGACCGCCGCGACGGATTAAAACGAATGAACCCGCGCCTTCCGTTCGGGAAACAACGCGGGCTCCCCGTTCGCGCGTTTGATTATGACGGCGCCATGATTGACGTTTCCCGGTTTACGGACGCCATTCGAAGACGCGCGTCAATCAAACCCGCGAACTTCGGTTCGCTTTTGGACTGAAGATTCCGTTCCGAAAAAAAATTTTAACGGCCGGGTAAAACCGCGATCCTAAAATTCAATCCATCATGGAATTTCCCGAAACCGCGAATCCGAAAAACCGATTGACGACGGAACTTCGGAACGCGCCGTTTCACTTCCGCCATGTCGTGAAAACGCCATCCGAAACGACGCGCGGACTCGGGAAAAGTATTTCGCGGGAAAACGGGAACACTCGCGCGCGCGCGCGTCAATCCGAAAAAATTCACGGAATGTCGCGAGATTGTTCCCCTCGGATTTCGCGAGAACGCGCTCCGTCGCCGGGGAGGATCCGAAAAAAACACGGCTCTTCGGGGTAATCGATCACCCGCCGGCGGGCCGCGCGGGGAGACGATCGATTTCCCCGAAGAGATTTTTTTTTGAAAACGCGCGGGGCCTCAAGGCGATTCCGGCGAACGCCCGAAAACTCCAAGGGGGAAACCCCTGGGGGGAGCGCGGAAAGGGCCGGGGACCGACGGGAAAAAACTAGATCTTCCGCAATCTGCTTATCTGCACGTAGGTGAGAATCCCCCTCGCCCCGTTTTCGGTTTCCTCTTTCAGATAAGGGAGTTCGTTCAGGGTGGTGAGGAGATCCGCCTGGAGCTGCCTTCTGACCGAGGAGTCGGTCAAGACCGGTTTCCCCGTGGCTTTGGTTATGCGGAAAATCATGTCCCTCAGGGCCACCCGGTTCGCGTCGATGGTCCCGGCGTCGGGGGCGTCGCGGTAGTGGAGGATGATTTCCAGCTCGGCCACGGCGGGCTCGACGTCGTCCGGATCCTCCAGGGTGAGATAGAAACGCTCCAGGGTCATCTCCCCGGGCACCGGTTCTTTTTTGAAATCCGGATCAATCACAATCAGGGGCTCTTCCACCTTGGGCGGGGACTTGAGGAAGATCTCGTAGACCCCTATCCCGAGACCCAAAACGCCCACCACTATGGGCGCTATCAAAACCAAAAACTTGAACTTGGAGACCTTCCTGACCTTGGGTTCGGAAAGGGGTTCCGGAGGAGGGGCCGGGACGTCGTCCCCGGGAGAGGGGGCCTTGACCGGGGGATGGGTCGAGTCCGGACTCAACTTGTCGGCCTCTTCCTTGGCCTGGGTGAATATCCCGTCGAGGTCGAGCTCCACTTTCCTCGGGACCTTTTCCCCGTCCTCGAGAAGACTCTCCAAAAATCTGGTCCTGTCGACCTCGTGACCGGCCTCGCCCGGGTCCTTCGGGATTCCCGGGGCTTCCTTCCCGCGGGAATCCGGGGGGAGCTCCCCGGTTCCGGTCCCTTCCGGAATCCCTTCGGGGATTGCCTCCGCCGCGACGGGGGCCGCCTCGGGCGTTTCCCCGAAAGTCGCGTCGGGACCGCCGTCGGGAACCACCCTGTCCCAACTGTCCTCGGCGTCCGGTTCCTCCGGGGTCCCCAAATCGTCGAGGCTCAGGTTGAGGCCGGTCTCGTCGATTTCCATGGACCCGCGCGAGGCGCCGGGATCGCCCGGATCGCTTGGACGGGCGGGCTCGGCGGCGAACGACCCGTCGTCCGGGCCGTTTTCCGAGACTTCGTCCGAGCCGTCATCCGAGACTTCTTCCGACCCCCCGGCCGCCCCCGGGTCAGGGGTTTCGTCTTCGCCCCAAACGCTTTCCGGGGACCCGTCGGCGGCGAAAAAAGAATCTTCCGGTTCCCCGGCCCCGGCCTTTGCCGCCGCGGCTTTCGCCCAAGGGTCGTCTTCGTCTTCGACGGAGGGCAAAATATCCATGGTGTCTATGGTGTCGATGGCGTCGATGACGTCGATGGCGTCGCTTCGCCCGACGCCGCCCTCCGGGGCGGGGGCACCGTCTTCGGGCTCTTCGGCCCCGGAATCCCCCAAAGCTTCCCCGACCGCGTCTTCGTCCGCCGCCCGGGCGCTTCCGACATTTCCCCCGCCCGGGGCGGCGCCCCCCGCGGCCCCGTCCGCGGACGCGGGCGCTTCCGACCCCTCCGGACCCGCGGGAACTTCCGGCGTTTCCGCGTTCGCGGGCACGGCG
>JAITKT010000030.1 GCA_031278225.1 Deltaproteobacteria bacterium | reverse complement strand
TGTGGTCGGGGTTTTCCTCCCTCACGGCCCTGGCCAGCCTGTGGCGGGAGTACTTCTTCTCTTCCTCCCCTGAGCCCACCTTGTAGAGCTTCCCGTAGCCGGTGAAGCCGTCCTTGGGGGGGAGATGGAGGACGGGGGCGGAATTCCTGGGGGCCTCGGACGCGGGTTCCCCGTTCAGGGTCATTTTTTTGACCTTGAAGGGGATCCCCTCGTGACCGTACTGGTCCACCACCCTCAACCTGTCGTGGGTTTTCAGGGGGGCGGAGAGCTCGCAAAGATATTCCCCGAGCTTTCCGCTCACTATCTTTCCCACGTATTGCCCGGAGACCGCCTCGGAACCGAAAAGACCCTTCGCGGACCCGTTCGGGACCCCCTCCATGAAGCCTTGGGACCGTCCCCTCCCCGGCACCTCGTTCAGGATCTTCCCGGCGTAGGAAAGGGCCAGATCGAACTCCGAGGGGGCCACGTCCATGAGGAGGCGGTAGGCCCTCACCACTTTCAGGACGTAGGAGGGGTCCTTCATGCGCCCCTCTATCTTGAAGGCCTTGACGGGGAGCTTCATCAAATCCTTGACGTTGGCCGCGGTCTGGAGGTCCAGGGCGGAGAAATGGGGCTTTCTCTCCCCGTCGTGGTAATAGGCCCTCCTGCAGGGTTGGGTGCAGGCCCCCCTCCTCGCGCTCCTGCTCCCCAGAAAACTCGAGAAGGTGCAGAGACCCGACCAGGAAAAACACATGGCCCCGTGGACGAAGATCTCGGTCTCCATCGGGGTCGCGTTGGCCAGATGCTCTATCTCCTGGAAGGTGAGTTCCCTCGGGAGAATGGCCCTCTTGAATCCCATCCTCTTCAAGGCCAGGAGTCCGTCCCTCGTGTGGGCCCCCATGAGGGTGGAGGCGTGCAGGGGAATCTCCCTCAGAAACTTCCTCGCGAGATAGGCCATGCCCGGGTCCTGGACGATGAAGGCGTCCGGCTCCAGTTCCGCGGCCCCCGCGAGGACCCTGTAGGCGTCGTAGAGGTCCGTCTCCCTCACGACGGAATTTATGGCGAGGTACACCTTGACCCCGTGCTTCCTGGCCTCCCTTATGAGACCGGAGAGCTCGGAGAGGGTGAAATTGTCCGCGTAGCGCCTCGCGCTGTAGCTCTTGAAGCCCGCGTAAACCGCGTCGGCTCCCCCTTCCAGGGCCGCCGCGAAGGTCGCGGGGCTCCCCGCGGGGGCCAAAAGCTCGGGCTTCCTCGTCTTCCCCTCCGCCCGCGGCTTGTAGGCCGGATTGGGGTCTTTGAAGGCTTTGTTTATCATTTCCTCCCAAACTTCCATGGGAATCGGTTTTTCCCGGGGCCTCCGCCCGTCCCCCGGAAACGGGACCCCGTCCTCCCCCGAATCCGCCCCGGACTCCTCCCCGGAATCAACGGGGAAATCCCCTCCGGGAACCGACATTGTACGCGAATCGGGCCCGCGTTTTCCGGTCCCCCGAAGGGATTCGAAAGAAAGGTCCCCCTCCGCCGCGAAAGGTCCGGACGCTCCGAAAGGTCCCGACGGTCCGAAGGATCCGAACGGTCCGAAGGGTCCCGACGGTTCCCCCGTCCCGCCCCCCGTTTCCCCGGCTTTCCCGGAACGCCCCCCGGGGCTTTTTTCGAAAAGGGAATAAGCCCCGTCCGCCCGGCGGACCGCGCCGCGCGACTCCCCGGGGTTCCCTCCGTTTCCGCCGTTTCCGCCGTTCCCGCCGTTCCCGCCGTCCTCCCCGAAGGTCCCGGACAACGACCACAACGACCCCACGGGCCCCAACAACCCCGGGGACCCGACGAACGAATCCGGGAACGATCCCCCGGGGAACCCGGGAAGCCCCGGCGCCCCGGGCTTTCCCGACCCCGGGCCCCGCTCCGGGAAGAGGGAGTCCCCGAGGGAATCGGCCCGCGCCCTTTCGTCTTTTCCCTCTCCGCCCGCGGCTTCGTTCCCCGAATTTTCCGTTTCCCCCGTCTTTTCCGGCTTTCCCCGGTTACCCCGGGAGGCGGGCGATTCGGAGCCGAAAGGATCCGGGAGCTCCCCCTTTCCCTCCGCTTTCGCCTTTCGCGCGAATTCTTCTTCCATGTGCATCCAGAACTCCTCGTAACAACCGAAGTCCTCGCGTTCGGGAAGCCAGGGAATCTCGGGGAGCGTCTTGTCCCCGGCCTTGAGACGTTTGAAGACCGTGTAGGGCCCCCCTTCCGAAAGGAGGTCCTCGTAGATGAGCTTTTCTATGGCGAAGACCTCGCGCCCGAGTTTTCCCGCCTCCCCCTCCGGGCGGTCGGGGATTTCCGCGAATACGGTGTCCAGCCGGTCCAGGAAGGGCTTGAAGGGCTCCAACTCCTCGTCCGAGAGGTTGGTCTGGAGCTCGAAGGAGAGCTTGTGTTTCTTCCGCTCTTCCTCCGTCGCGTTCCCGACTTTCGCGTAGGATTCCGGGTCCCCCGGTTTGATCGGGGAATCCTCCCCGAACTCCAGGATGTCCGCGACCGAGGTCTGGGATTCGAATTTGGGCTTCGGCGTCTTGCCCCGGTCCCGGATCCTTCCCGTCAATATCCTCGACCAGAGCCCCTTCACGTCCGTTTTGGCCTTTCTTCCCCGGGGGACGCCGGAAAAGTCCCGGGGACCGGTCTTCACCCTTTCCCCCGGGTCCGGAAAGACGAACCCGTTCGCGGCTTCCGCGAAATTCGAAAAATCGGGTCCTTCGGGCGCGTCGGAAACGTCTTCCCGGATCGGGTAATCCCCGGCGTCGCCCCCGAAGATCGTCCCGCGTCCCCCGGTTTCCCGGTTCGCGGGAACGAAGGGGATTACGGGGATGATCGCGGGGGTGGCGGGCCCGGGTCCGTCGGACGGTTTTCGCGGCTCATCCGTCTTTTTCGTATTTTCCCCGTTCGGCGGGGCATTTTTCTTCCCGGGCCTTTTCCCCGGCTTTTTTCCGGGCTTCTTCCCGAGGTCGGCCAAAGCGGGACGATCGCTCCCGTCGCCGCTCTTCCCGGCCCGTTTCGCCTCCAGGGCCTTTTTTATGGAGCCCGCCCTCTTTTTCACCCTGCCCAAATGCCTCAGATATTCCCTTTTCTCGAAAGACATCTCCCCGAAAAGAGCGCCTTCGGGGGGGTCGTCGGACACCCTTCTTCCCTCTTCCGCGCCTTCCCTTGCCTTCGACCGGCGTTCGCGGGAATTGTCCGAAAGATCCGTAGCGGACCTGGCGCCCGAAAATTCCCGGCGCTTCCGGTTCAGGTGTTCCTCGAGCTCCCGTCCCGTCGCGCCGAGTTTGTCCATGTCCCTCACGAAGGCCTGGAAGGGGGCGAACTGTTCCGGGGTGAGCTTCACGTTGAAGATGAATTTCAGCTTGGGGTCCCGGGCTCCCCCGGAACCCGTTCCGGCCTCGCCCCCGCGGAAATCTTCCTCGACCTCTTCCTTGAAGAGGTCTTCCAGCTCTTCCTGGGTCAGGTGCTTTTTCAGGACGTCGAAGATGTTCAAGACGTTTCGGGCCTTCGACGGGTTCGGGCGGATCCCGGGGGGAAGGAGGTTCCCGTCGGGGATTTCCCCCGTCTCTCCCCGGGGCCCGAAGTGATCGTCCCCGGGGAAGGCGCCTTCGTCCGCGAAAAGCCCGAAAATCCCCAAGGGGTCGGGATTCGTTTTTTCCCGAAGGTCCGCTGGAAGACGGTCGCCCGGAACCCCGAGGCGGAAGAGCCTCCCGGGAAAGGGTTCCTTCCTCAGGAAGCTCTCGTAATTCTTTCTTCCGACCGACGCCATGAACCTCACCCTGCTGTAGTAGATGGAAAACTCCCGCAATTCCTCCTTTTTGTCGGGATAACAATTTTTTCTGGAAACGAACCGGTAATCCGGCTCCAAAACCTTGGCGAGAGCCGTGGCCCCCTCGGCGTTGGACCAAAGGTCCCAACTTTCGTGCAAATGGTGGAAGAAAGTCTGGGGCAAGTAGAACTTGGAACGCCGTCCCGCCGTGTCGGGGGATTCGCCGACGAAGAAGAGCCCCGGGGGTATTTTCCCGGAAAACGAATCCCCGTCGTCCCCGGAAGCCGAAAGGGAAGAGTCCTCCGGGGCCTCCGCGTCGTCGGTTTCGCCCTCGTCCCGGACCGGGTCGGGGTCGTCCCCGGAACCCAGGTTCCCGGGGCAGTCTTCCCCCGTCGTCTCCCCCGTCGCGGTCCCGGCGTTCTCCGACGAAGCTTCCCCGTCCCCGGCCGCCCCGCTTCCGTCGCGGGCGACTCCGGTCTTTTCTTCCGTCCCGAATCCGTCTTTCGGTTCGTCTTTCGGGCCGTCTTTCGTCGCGTCGCTTTCCATGATGTCCTCGCCGTCCGGCATGCCGGTCGGGGATGCCCGCGGGGGATTGAAATCCGACGCGCGGGTCCGAAGGTCCCGAATGACGACCCCGCGCGGGCGTCCCGAAAAAGCGGACAAATTTCGTTCCGTCCGAACTCGGGCCTTCGCGCCCGTTTCCCCCCGTCCCCGGGGCCCCGCCGAAAAGCGGGAAAACCCGCGTCTCCCGCGCCTTTCCGCATCCTTGGCGCCGGGAAACCGGGAATTCCCGCGCATGAACCCGAAACGCCCCGAAAGGCCTTCGCCGGGCTCCTTTTCGAGGGTTCGCGCCCGTTCGGGTTTCTTCGGGAAAACGTTCAAAAAAAAACAGTCTACCTTCAAAAGGAAGATAAGTCCATCCGCGGCCGGGGGAGAAAACGGGAAAAAATTTTCAATGAAAACCGGAATCCTTTTTAAAAAAACGCTTTTGAATTTTCGCGGGGTCCCCCGGAAAAAAACCGGCCCCCCCCGAAACGGGAAAAAATGAAAACGAAGGCGGACCGAACCCCGAAAAGAACGGAGGGTTCCCCCCGGAAACGCCCCGAAAACATGGGGTCGCCGGACAAAAACGAATCGGATTCAAGGGATTGTCGGGGGAATCGCCAAAAACGGAGGGCGGGAAAGGCGGGGCCGGGGACGGCGGAACGGGAAAAAATAAAAAAAAAAGGTCTTGTTTTTCGAGAAAAAGGGCCGATTTCGCGAAACAGAGCCGCGAGCGTCCCGGCCATTTCCGAAACGACCGGGGGTCCCCCGGGAAAAAAGGGGAAAAACGCCCGATCCCGGTCAACGGAAGGTTCGGACCGGGGATTTCGAAAGTCCCGAGGTGGATGGCGGGGGTCGTC
>JAITKT010000015.1 GCA_031278225.1 Deltaproteobacteria bacterium | reverse complement strand
CGAGAGGTTGGAGAAGGAACTCCTCGCTTGACGATGACCCACCCCTTGGGGGGGGGGGAGGGGGGAGCGGTGCCCCTCGAGGCGCCGCCCCGGGAAGCCGCCCGTCCGCCTCTCCCGAAAAACTCCCGCCGCCCTCCCCGAACCCCCTCGTCCCCGAGGGCTTTCCCGTCTTTCCCGATCCTCCCCCCACCTCCCCCGGCCTTCCCGAATCTTCCCCGTCCTCCCCGATTCCTCTTTTTCGAATTTCGGTCGCCCCTTTCGAACGCGAAAAACCATCCGGCGACTCCGGTTTGCCCGAAAAAACGCGACGGGTGAGCGGGGAATTCCCCGAACGCCGAAGCGGGGCCCGAAAAGGGGGCGCGAAAAAGGGGTCCGAAAAGGGCCCGACAAAGGGCTCGAAAGGTTCCGAAAAGGCCTTGAAAACCGGGGGGGTTTGCCAAAATGCCCGGGAGTGCTTAAATTCAAACGGGTCTCGGGGAAACCGGGGCCCGGGGGGGCGGGTCGCGGGGCGGGTTCCCCCGGTTTTCGCGGGCGGAGCCGCCGCGGCTCCGGAAAAGCGCCCGAAAAAAATGCTAAACTTGAAGCGTCGGAGTCAAGAGAATCGCCCCCTTTTTCACGAGGGGGATTGGGAGGCGAGGCCGGTGGTGACGGACAATCCGCGAAACAAAGAGTCATTCGCGAACGGCGGCGGGGAGGAACTTCCGAGCGTGTTGGTGGTGGACGACAATCTCGCCAACCTCAAGCTCGTCAAGGGACAGCTCTCCGACTGCTACAGGGTTTCCATGGCCAAATCCGGGGCCCAGGCCCTGCAAATGGTCTCCAAAACCACCCCGGACCTGATCCTTCTGGACATCGACATGCCCGAAATGGACGGCTTCGAGACGATGGAGCGCCTCAAAAAACACGACAGGCTCGGGAGGATCCCCGTCATCTATCTCACCGCCAACAACGACACCGAGACCGAGGTCAAGGCCCTGGAGTCCGGGGCCAAGGACTTCGTGGCCAAGCCCTTCCAAAAGGACATCCTGAGGCACCGCATAAGCCTCCACATCCGCTTCAACCAATACCAGCTCCAGCTCGAGGACACGGTCCGGGAGCTGGAGGACAGCATGGTGGCGTCCTTCTCGGGGCTCATAGAGTGCCGGGACGAAAACACCGGGGGCCACGTGGTGAGGACCAGGGAATACGTCCGGATCCTCGGGGAACTGCTCCTGCGAAAGGGTCTCTGCGCCGAGGAACTGGACCCGACGGAGCTGTCCCTCATTGTGAGGGCGGCCCCCCTCCACGACATCGGAAAGGTCGGGGTGAGCGACGCCATTCTTTTGAAGCCCGGAAAACTCAACGACGACGAATACGAGCAGATGAAGTCCCACACGATCATAGGGGCCAAAATCATAGACAAGATGCACAAGAGGGCCCCCACCCAACGCTACCTGAGTTACGCCAAAAAAATAGCCGAGAGCCATCACGAGCGCTGGGACGGCACGGGCTACCCCAAGGGCCTCAAGGGGAAGGACATCCCCCTGTGCAGCAGGATAATGGCCGTGGCCGACGTCTACGACGCCCTCGTGGAACACAGGATTTACAGGCCGGCCCTTTCCCACGAGGTGGCCATGACCATCATGACCGACGGCAAGGGCACCATCTTCGACCCCGTCCTCCTGGACGTCTTCGAGGAAAACAACCGCCTTTTCCGGATTCCGGAGAGGAACGGCGGCAACGAAGCCGCGGAAGGCCCGGACGAACCCGAAAAGACGGCCCGGACCTGACCCCCCGAACCGACCGCGGGACCCCGTCCCCCGAACCGACCATTCGATCCGACCATCCGATCCGACCCCCGGAACCGACCCCCGGGCGGGGGGGTCGGTTCCGGGGGTCTTCCCCCCATGAACGGACAAAACCGGGGAGAACCCGACAATCCCCGGGCGGGTGATTTCAAACGCATGGATCCGAACGCCAATCCCAAAGTCATTCTGGTCGTCGACGACAACATCTCCAACCTGAAGTACATCAACGCCCAGCTTTCCGACTCCTACAAGCTCGCTCTCGCCAAGTCGGGGGAACAGGGGCTGCGGATGGCCTCCGCCCGGCCCCCGGACCTGGTCCTTCTGGACATAGACATGCCCGGGATGGACGGCTTCGAGACCCTCGAACGCATGAAAAACGACCCCTTGCTCGCGAAGCTTCCGGTCATCTTCCTCTCCGCCAACAATAACCCCGAGACCGAGGTGAAGGCCCTTCAGGTGGGGGCCATGGACTTCATTCCCAAGCCCTTCCAGAAGAGCATCCTCACCCACAGGATCGACCTTCACCTGAACTTCGCCAAATACCAGTCGAGCCTCGAAAACACGGTCAGGGAGCTGGAGGACAGCATCATCACCTCCTTTTCCGAGCTCATCGAGGCGAGGGACGAAAACACCGGCGGCCACGTGAAGAGGACCGCGGCTTACGTGGACCTCTTGGGAAACAAGCTCATCGAAAGGGGCCTCTTCGCCCCGGAACTCAACCACGCCGAGCTGGATCTCATGGTTCGGGCCGCCCCCCTCCACGACATAGGGAAGATTGGCATAAGCGACCTGATCCTCATGAAAAAGGGGAAACTCACGGAAAACGAGTACGAGGTCGTCAAACGGCACACCGTCATAGGGGCCGAGGTCCTGAGAAACATCTACCGCAAGACCCCCACCCAGGTTTACCTGAAATACGCCATCCTCATAGCCGAAGGCCACCACGAGCGCTTTGACGGCACCGGCTATCCCAACCGCAAAAAGGGCGCGGAGATAGAGCTCTGCAACCGGATCATGAGCGTCGCGAACGTCTACGACAGCCTCGTCACGGACAGGGTTTACCGCCCCGCCCTCGGCTACGCCGAAGCCGCCGGGATAATAATCGAAAGCGCCGGAAAAGAGTTCGACCCCGAAATAGTCGAAGTTTTCAAGGACATGCACGGCGAATTCAGCGTCATAGCCGAAAACGACAAACAAAAAACGGCCGCCCAGGCCGCCCAACCCGGCTGACGCGGGGAAACGGCCCGGAAAAGACAAAATCGACGGACGACCGCCCGCGGACATTCGCGGCGGGAGTCCCGTCCGACCTGGCGGAGCCGCATTACGCTTCCGTCTGGAAAACGGCGGGTTCCGTCCGAAGAGCCTTGGTTTTCCCCGCGTCTTTTCGGGAGCCGGGACGGGCCAAAGCCGCCAAAGACCCCGAAAAAGAAAAAATTTCGACGGGCGACGGCCGGGGAAGGTCCGAGGCGGGCGCCCCGTCCGACGGGGCGGAGCCGAATTACGCTTCCGTCTCGAAAACGCCGGGTTCCGTCCGAAGAGCCTTGGTTTTCCCGGCGCCTTTTCGGGAGCCGGGACGGGCCAACGCCGCCAAAAACCCCGAACTAGAAAAAATTTCGACGGGCGACGGCCGGGGAAGGTCCGAGGCGGGCGCCCCGTCCGACGGG
>JAITKT010000461.1 GCA_031278225.1 Deltaproteobacteria bacterium | reverse complement strand
AAGGGAATGGTCGGGTTTCTGGACCCGGGCTCGGCCTTCGTGGGATACGTGGGTGCCGTGGCCGTGAACCTGGCCCTGGGAGGATCATTGGACAATTTCGACCCGGCCATAAACTATTTCAAGGAACTCAAGAAAAACGACCCCATCATACCCAAACAGACCTCTTACGCGAGGGTGCTTTCGGGCGAGATACCCATTCTCTTCGACTACGATTTCGACGCCTACAGGGCCAAGCACGTCGACAAGGCCAACATCGCCTTCGTGATTCCCGAGGAGGGCTCGATCATGGTCCCCTACGTCATGACCCTCGTCAAGAACGCCCCCAACGAGGAGAACGGGAAAAAGGTCATAGACTTCGTTTTGAGCGAGAAGGGCCAGAAGCTCTGGGCCGAAAACTTCCTCCGTCCCGTCCTGGCCTCGGCCATGAGCCCGGAAACCGCCGCGCTGTTTCTGCCCGCGAGCGAGTACGAGAAGGTCGGGACTTTGGACTACGCCAAGATGGCGGAGGTCCAGGCCAAATTCGCCGAGAGATACATGAGCGAGGTCGAATGACCCCGGGACCCCGAGCGGGGTCGGGTTTTCCGGTTTTCGTTTCTCTTTTTCTCATTTTTTCCGTTTCGACGCTTTGACGCGTCGGAACGCCACCGCCGCCCGGGGAGTCCCGCGGGATCCCCGAACACCACCGCCTCCCGGGGACCCTTCGGGGGTCTCCGGACGGGGCTTTCCGAGGCATGAAAAAACAAATCATCCTGCACGCCCTGGTCCTCCCGGTCCTGGTCGTCTTCTTCTCCTTCTTTCTCCTTCCCATGGCCAAGCTCTTTTCGATTTCCTTGAGCGGGGCCTCCGGGGCGGGGATCTATTGGGAGGTCCTGCGCAACCCGAGGTATTTCGGAAGCCTCCGGGAAACCGCGCTCCTGTCCCTGGGGGTGACGGCGGCGGCTCTTTTTCTGGGGGGACTTTCGGGGATCTTTCTCGAGAGGCACAGGTTTCGGGGAAGGGAAGTCATGATTTCCGCCCTCACCCTCCCCCTCTCCTTTCCCGGGGTGGTGGTGGGATTCATGGTGATTCTCTGGGCCGGAAGGCTCGGGATCTTCGGAAGTCTCACGAACTTCCTCTTCGGGAAAAAACTCGTCTTCGCTTACGGGGCCGCGGGTTTGTTCGTCGGGTATCTGTATTTTTCAATCCCCAGGGTCGTGATAACGGTCATGGCCGCGGCGGGGAAGCTCGAGAAGGCGACGGAGGAGGCCGCGAGGACCCTGGGAGCGGGGCCCTTCGGGGCCGCGCGGGACGTCGCGATCCCCCTCCTTCTCCCGTCCTTTCTCTCGACCGGGGCCATCTGTTTCGCGACGAGCATGGGGGCCTTCGGGACGGCCTTCACCCTCGCGACGGACATAAACGTCCTTCCCGTCATCATCTACACCGAGTTCACCCTTTCCGCCAACCTCGCGGTCGCGGGGGCCCTCTCCCTCATCCTGGGCTTTTTGACCTGGGCCGCGCTCTTCGCGACGAGGGTTTTGAGCGGAATCGAACCCGCGGGGAGCGGGGCCTGAGCGCCATGAAAAAAGGTCCCTTCTTTTGGGCTCAACTCGCGGTCACCGTCCTCGCGTCGGTTTTTCTCGTCGCGCCCGTCCTCTACACGGTGATGGTGGCGCTCTCCAAAAACGCCTTCGTCGGAATCGGGTCCGGGCTCACTTCGGAATGGATCGAAAAGGTGTTTTCCCTCTACGGGGACACGATTGTCCGGGGTCTTCTGATCTCCCTCGGCACCCTCGGCTGCTGCGTCGTTTTGGGGGTCCCCTGCGCCTATTTCCTCGTGAAATCCGGAAAGTCCAAAATTTCCATGGCCCTGGAGGAGTCTTTGGTTTTGCCCCTCTCCGTCCCCGGGCTCGCGATCGGGCTCGGGATGCTCCTTTCCTGGGGGGAGACGGACTGGTTCCGGAAGAGCTCCTTTTTCATCATGGCCGGGCACGTGATTTTCTGCCTCCCCTTCATGGTGAGGTCGGTCGCGGCGGTCCTCCGGATGATTCCCCTCTCCCGTTACGAGGAGGCGGCCTCCTCCATGGGGGTCGGTTTCGCGGGAAGGTTCGCGGGGATAGTCGTCCCCCTGACCGCCCCCGGGATCCTCGCGGGTTCCCTCCAGACCATCGCCCTCTCTTTGGGGGAATTCAACATCACCTGGATGCTCCAGACCCCCTTCACCCGCACCCTCCCCGTGGGCCTCGCCGACAGTTACGCCTCCATGAGGCTCGAAATCGGCTCGGCCTACACCCTCGTGTTTCTGCTTTTGATCATCCCCCTCCTCGTCCTCGCCCAGAAACTCCCCGGGATGATCTCGAGGAAATTCGGGGAGCGGGGCGAAACCGCGGGACCCGGGGAGGCCCCCGAGCCCCCGTCTTCCCCGTCCGCTTCCCCGACGCCCGCCGCCCCTCCCCTCTCCGGGGTATAATCGGTTTTTTCGGGATGCCCCCTCGGAAGGCTCGGGGGAAACCGTTTTTTCGAAGGCCCGGGGAGAAGCCCGAAGCCCGCGCCGAGGGGTGGCGCGGGGGATAAAAACCGACCGCCGACCGCCGAACGCCGACCCGGGCCAAGGGATCCGCGAGGCCCCCGGCCCCGGCGGGATTCCAAAAAAAAACCGTCAAAAGGAGAAGCCATGAGGCCGCTCGCGAGCGAACCCGTTTCCGTGAAACTCGTAAACGTTTCCAAGACCTTCGGAAGCCAGAGGGTCGTGGAACCCTTTTCCCTGGAGGTGCCGGCCGGGAGAAAGGCGGCTCTTTTGGGGCCCTCCGGCTGCGGCAAGACCACGACCCTGAGACTCGTGGCGGGTCTGGAGTCCCCGGACCCGGGGGGAGAGGTCTTTTTGGGGGACCA
>JAITKT010000387.1 GCA_031278225.1 Deltaproteobacteria bacterium | reverse complement strand
AACGCGACAAAAGAAAACCGACGGAAAAACGACCGGGGCCGCCCCGGCTTTTCGAATCGACCCCGAGGGTCTTCCGCGGCCGGGGTTCCCGGTGTTCCCGTGAGTCGGAATCGGAATCGGAATCGGATCGACGCCCCGGGGGTTTTACCGGGGGGTCGATCCTCATCCGGTCTTAAAGCCGGGGGGTCGCGGTCGGTCGGAAAACGGCCTCGCGGACACCCTCCGGAATCACTTCACCAAGGCCAGGACGGGGTCTCTTCTCGGCGGATCGTCGTAAAAAGACGACGCTCTTTTGAAGTCCAACGCTTTGGGCCTTAACACGGTCCAAGGGGGTTTGTTCTCCAGGTATTTGTCCCTGACGTATTTGTAAAGATTCATGGCGTATTCGAAGATTTCGTGGGAGCAGACCTCGAAGTGGGCGGTCTTGTCGCGGACGACTTTCCAAGCGTAAGCGAGGTCGGTGAGTTCCTTCACGATGAAGCTTTTGTCGGACTCGGGGGGTTTTATGTAATTCCTGAGGGAATGGAGGAGCGGGCCTATCTCGGCCTGGGACTTGCCGATCTGAGAGTTCACGTCGGTGTCGTTTCTTCCCGCCTTTTTCATTTCATGCTCGGTGTAGTACTCGAGAGCCGCGATGTCTATCTTGTCCTCGATGACGAAAAGAACGGTTCTTATCACTTGGGCGAGAAGATGGGACAAAACCTGCGTCTGGGCGCCGGCGATGAATTTGGAGAGCATGGTCTTGTCGGTGGCGAGGGTCGCCGGATGATACATGCAGAAACGGTTGGGAGTGAGGATGCCGTTTTCCCAGAGGATTTTGTAATCCGCGTCCTCGGGCGGGTCCTCGGGTATGTGCGAAACCCCCCTGTAGAGCAACTTGCTTTCGAAAACGAATTTGTTGGAAATCTTTTTGGAGAGGGGATGCGCGAGAAGGATGTCGGCGATTTCCCTTTCGAACTTGGGGGCCCGTTTGATGATGGTCGAGATGAGATCCGGGTCGTTTCCGCCCGCCCCCATGCAGATCGCCTTGAGCCACCAATACATTATGTCCGAAAGGGGTTCGTCCAGCTCGTTTTCCGCCTGGGCGAACATCATGTCGTGGTCGATGGAAGAGGTGGCGTCGAACCAATTGAAAACAGCGAGACCCTCGACTTCCCGGGTGGGCGGGAAAAGAGGCGAAACCACCGCCAAAAACCTGTGGCCGGTTATTTTTTTGTCGCCGTTGCCGGTGCCGTTTTCCCTCGTGGCCGTGGCGGCCTCGACCAGGTCTTTCGCCATCTCGTCGGGGTCGGCGGCCTCGAAGGAGTCGGGATCGAAGAGGCACAAGATCTTGTGGGTCAATGATTCGGTGACCGAATTTTTGAAAAAATCGGCGAAGGAGTTTTTCCTGGTCTTGGATTTGGAAAACATGGGTTGTTTGTTCATGAACGAAAGAAGATTCGCGGATTTTTGATAAATTCGGGAATCCAGGGTATCAATCCTCAGTCCCGCCGGCCACAGAAGAGGGTTGAGAGCTTCGATGACGATCCTTTCCTGTCTTTCGTTTTTCGGGAGTCTGATGATTACGTTGCTTCCGGAAATCAGTTCCTTGGAGATTTTTTTGAAGAAATTCTTTCCGCCCGGAGTGGAAAGCAAAGGGTACAAATTGTCCATTGTTCGTCCTTTCGCGTGGGAAGCTTTTCGTCGAAAAGCCGCCGTGAAAACGAAACGGTGAAAAAGTCGGGCGAAAGCGGTCCCCTTGACCGCGGACCCGAAAGAAAATGACAAAACGGCGAAACGGGGAAAATCAAAAAAAAACCGGTGAAATCCAAGGGACTCCACTCCCGGGAAAACGGGAGGGAAACAAAGGCCAAAACAAAGGTCCCGACAAAGGCGAATCAGGGAGCGGGCCGTTCGGTGTCCGCGGTTTCGCGGTCCGGGGTTTCGAAAGAGTCGGTCCCGTCGTCGGGGGGTTCGGACAGGGTCCTTTCGGGTTCCGGCCCGTCCCCTTCGTTGAGTTTCACGATCTCCTCCAGTTCTTTTTCGACGATGTCCAGGATTCTCTTCGTTTCGTCCGGCTCGGTCGAAACCTCCCCCGCGACCGACAAAATCGCGTCCCCGGCGTTTTCGCCGTCCGGGAAGGATTCCAGAAACGACGCGTCGGGAACGTCGTAAAAGGTTTTCAGGGCGCCGGGACGAACGCGGTCGAAACCCGGCTCGGGAATCTCGGAAAAACCCCTTTTGCCGTCGCCCGTTGCCCCGCCCCCGGAGTCTTCGTCCGGGGCCGCGAGATTCAAGGTCTTGGGGGGATAAAGGGGCGGTCTTTCGGAATCGTCGAATTCGAATTCGGAGGCCGGGGCTTCCGTCATGTCGATTTTGGGATTCGGCGAACCGGAGGCGGTCAAAAAGTCGGCGGGCGCGCCCTCGGGAGGCACCCTGTTCCGGATGTGGTTCCTCAAAACGTCCTCCATTTTCACCGACAAGACGTCCCGGATGTCGAGAGGCACGGGGATTTCGGGAGCCGCGAACACTTCGTCCGGGGACAAAAAGCCTTCGCCGCCCGAATCCCCCGAAAGGCTTCCCGTCCCGGCCCCGCGGCCGTCCCGCCCGAACCCCGCGTCTTCGGAATCCGCGGGCGTTTTCGGTCCGAAGGCCAAAGCCCCGGGGGCCCTCTTCGGCGGGTCGAATCCGGAATCGGCGGGCGCTTTCGGGCCGAAGGCCAAAGCCCCGGGGGCCCTCTTCGGCGGGTCGAATCCGGAATCGGCGGGCGTCCCGGACCCTTTGGACCCGAAGGCCTCCCCGGGGGAAGGGTCCGCGGTCGGGGAAAGTTCCGAACCGGCGCCCGGGTGAGCCAAAGCCTCTCCGCGGCCGCCTTGGTTTCCGTTTCCGTTTCCGGGGCCCGGTTCCGACGCGAAGTATCCCGGGCGGACGCTGTCCGACCCCGGGATTCTTCCGCCCGCGGCGGGGTTTTCGGGGTCGGGAAAGTCGGAATCCCGGAGGGTCGGGGTTCTTTTCCGGGCGAGACCGGGGTCCGGGGAATCCGAGGCGAGGGCTTCCTCGAGTTCGCGGATTTCATCCGGGACCGCCAAGGGTTCCGGATTTCCCGGAAAAGTTCCGGGGATTGACGGCGCGTTCGCGAGGAACTCGTCGAAGTCGTCCGCCCAGGGGTCGAAACGGGCGGCGGGGTCGCGGCCTTCCGTTCCGAAGGCTCGCGCGAAGGGGGCTCCGGGGTCGTTTTCGTCCAAAACGGCGAAATCGGGATCCGCGCCGGAAAGGGAAGAAAACGCGTCCGAAGCAATCGAATCGGAAACCCCGGCCAAGGGTGAAGGGATCTTCGCGGGGCTCGGGGCCGGGGCCGCGAACGCCCCGAAGCGGGCGACCCGTTCGGGCTTCCGGGCGAAGACGGGGTGCGGGGAATAAACCGCGCCCAGGATTTCGTCGCGTTCGGGACGGGGCCTTAAGACGCTCAAGTCGACCAGGACCTTGAAGGCGGCGAGGGTGGCGTCCCCGTCCGAGCCGAAGAGGGCAACGGGATCCAGGACTTCTTCCCGGATGAACTCCTCGAGCTCCCGGAAACTCATGGTCGTTATTTCCGTCCCGAGGAATTCGACCAGTTTTTCGACCGCGGGGTCGGAGGGATAGGCGAAACCGGGGACCCTCATGGCGGGCAGGGCCTCCTCGAGCCAACCTCCCTCGCGGGCGAAGAGGAGGGCGTCGAAACCGCCGGTCTCGTCGATCGCGGTTTCCGCGTCAAAGGGGTCGGGTTCCGGGACGCCCGAGACTTCCCGCAGGTGACGGAGGAGCGAGACGGAGGTCCTGGGTTTCAGTTTCACGACGTTGTGGTCGCGCTCCCGGAAGAGCGGGTTTTTGTTCAGGGCGAGCCAGGCGTCGGGAGTTAAGGGGATGGTCAGAACGTGGCGGGCGCCCCCCTTGTTTTTGACCGTGTTCAATTCCCTGGCGACGGAGTTGGCCGCGAGGACGAAGGAGGCCAGGGCCCCGTCGTCGGGGAAGGCGTTCGGACGCGCGACAGCGTGGCGGATCCCCGCGGACCCGGGGTTTTGGTCCCGGAAAAGGTCCCTCAGGGCGTTCGCGAGGACGGAAACGTTCGCGCCGAAGGGGAAGTCCGGGGGAGGGGGCGGAACCGCGAAGGCCGGATCGCCCGCGGCCCCGGGAGCCTCGGGATCCCCGGGGATCCCGGGCGCGGAAAGGCCCCGCGAGAGGTTTTTCGCGGGCGCGGGCCGGGGAAAGAGTCTCAGGGTCTCGTTCGGGGAGGGGTTTCCGACGGGAAGATGATGGAGGATGGCCCCGACCACCCCGTCGAGGCCCAGGGCTTTGGAGCCCGGGACCAGATTCACGTCGCGGCCGGAATAAAGGGAAGCTTCCTGGAGGCGGGTCAGGGGACTCGCGCGGCGCGCGGCCTTTCCCCCGGGAAGGGCGAGGGGCCGTCTCGCGACCGCTTCTTCCAAGCGTTCCGGGACGGGGAGGGAGAAGGCTTCCGCGAGGGCCGAATCCGAATCCGCGGTTTCGTCGGGGGAGGGCCAGAAGGCGTCTGACCAGGGCGCGAGACCGTCCCGGTCCCGGGTGAGGAAACCGAGGAAGAGGAGTTCGTCCGAAAACACTTCCAGTTCGTCCCGCGAGAGCTCCCGAAAGGCGGGCCATCCGGACCTCAACTCGGAGAGGAGGGCCTCCCCGTCGATTCCGCCCGAGGGGTTTCTCGGGGTTTTTTCCCGTTCCCGGCGGAGCATGGTCAAAACGATGACCCGGTGGCAGGGGTCGTCCCCGAGAAGGGCCTCGAAAAAGCGGGAGATCTTTTTTCTCGTCCCCGCGTCGGAAAAGACCTTCGCGAAGTCGTTTTTGGTTATCGGGAAGGGGGGCGGGGTGTTGGAATCCAGCTCCCGTTCCAGGCGGTCCGTCAGTTCCCCGCAAACGAGATTCGCGAGGAGGGGGTGCCCCCTCGAGAGGGCCGCGATTCTCAAGGCCAAATGTTTGTCCTCGAAACGGTATCCCCTGTCCCTTAAGGGGGTGCGAATGAGGGAGAGGGTGTCCTTCAACTCGAAAGGACGGACGATCAAGGGTTTTTTGCGGTCGTGGAAAGGATGGGCGGGGTTTTTCAATTGGCGTTCGAGCTTCATCGAGGCCGCGATTCCCAGCCTGAAGGAAGGGGAGCGGTTCGTTGCCCTCAAAAATTCACCGAGGTCGAAGGCGTTTTCGTCCGCGGGGGTTTTCGGACTCGTCGCCCGGGCGACTTCCGAGGCGATCAGGGAGTCCCCGTCGTCTATCAAAAGCGTGAGTTTTTTCACCGGGTTCGCGGAAGCGGGGTTTTCCAGTTCCGCCAGGGCCCCGGCTATCCGGTCGGATTTTCCGCCCTTCGCGCCTTTTCCCGGAAGCCCGAGTTCGGCGAAGGTCGTCTCCAGAAGGTCCTTTAAGCTCCCGAAGTCATTCCCGTTTTTCACCGCCGCGAACTGCCCGTCCCTGGGGGAATGCCTGAGGCCGGCGTAGTGGTTGAGGAGGGCGGTCTTTCCCGTGAACTTTCCCCCCAAAACGAAGAAGAAGCCCCTCTTGTCCCTCAGTTCCTTCAGCTCGTCTTCCCTGCCCCGGAAGAGTTCCGGCGGGAATTCCGGGAAGCCCCGGCTCTCCCCGTCAGGGAGCGCCGGCCCCGGGCGCCAGGGGTTGTTCAGGCCGAAGATCCCCCCGGCCCGGGCGAGAAGGGGTGGTTTTTCCTCCCTCGCGAGAGCGGGGGAGGTCATGAAGGCCAGGAGACACTCGTCCGCGAGAACGAAGTTCAGTTCCCTCCGGCGGGCGTGGTTCCGGATCTCGACCCTTTCGCCCGCGTTCAGGCGGGAGAAGGCGAGAATCAGGTTCGGGGCCCGGCCCCGGGAGAGCATGTCGTCCGCGAACTTCGTGACCGCGAAGTGGCCGGGGTTCGCGCCGCTCACCGCGAGGATGTCCAGGGTGTTTCCGTCCCCCGTCATCCAACCCGGCAACTTGTGCCTCGCGGGAAGGGCGAGGGAGAGTCCCTTCCAGCGGAAGGGTTTGGCCGTTCCTTCGTGGAGAAACTCGAAGGAGGCCCCCTTCTCGAGGGGAAACCCCAAATCCTGGAGGGTCTTCCTCAGGCGGGCGAGGTCCCTTTCGTCCCGGTCGTCCGGGCCGTCGGGATTGTCCGCGAGCGCTCTCCAGTTTTCCCGCGCCTCTTTCGCGATCGCGACGGCCTTGGGGGGATGGGGTCTTTTTCCCGTCTTGAGCGCGAATTCGAAGGGGTCCTCGAGCGCTTCCCCGAGAGTCGCGTGAAAATCCATGGCGGGGTCGGGCGGCTCCTCGAAGATCGAGGCCTTGGTCGGGGTTTGGCCCGCGGCCTTCTTTTCCTTCAACAGATTCATGACGCGGGTCGCGGAATTGAGTTCCAGGTCCTCGATCAAAGACTCGAGGAGCTTTCTCGCGGAGCCGCTCATGAGACCGGGGTCGTCCTTGAGGTCGTCGAAAATGAGTTCGGTCGCGGTCTTGAGGGTCAGGGCGTCCGCCTCGACGAGGTCCCGGAATTTCCGGGTCTCGTTTTTGATCCCCGTGATCCGTCCGAAGTCCCGGGCATCCGCGGCTTCCCCGAGTTTTTCGGAAAGGTCCCGCAAACGCTCTTCCCGTTCGGTTCTCGAGTTTTGGAACGCGGCCCCGGAGTGGAGGCGGTTTCCGAAGGTGAGGGTCGCGTCCTCCAAAAGAGCCCTCGCGTCCTCGACGAAGGGTTCCTCCGCCGCGGTCAGGAGTTCGCCCAAGGTGTCTTCCCCGGATTCCGCCGCGAAGTCCCGGGCGTAGTTTCGGGTTTTCAGGAAGTTTTGGGGGATCAAAAATTCCCGGTTTTCGAGATGGGCGAGAAAACCCGCGGCCGCCGCGCCGAGGGTGTCGGTGTCCGCGGAAAGGGCTTTCAAGAGGGCCGCCGGGGGAACCGAGGCGCCTCCCGGGGGAGGGAGCGAAAAGGTCCCGTCGTCCGCGAGCCTTATTTCGCGCGTTCCGGGTTCCCCGCCCTCGTCCGAGGAGCCGGGCACGATCGCGAGAAAGGCCTTGAGGTCGTCCCGGAAGTTTTCCCGGTGAAAATCGTTTTTCCAGAGGTGTTCCGGGGTGGCCCTTGGGTCGGGTCCGTCCCCCTCGTCCCCGAAGTCGGGCCCGTCGTCCGCGAGGAAGGTCTTCCGTTCGATTCCGAGGACGAGGTTCCGGAAGATTTCCATGGCCGGGCTTCTGTTCTTTTCGTTTTCCGGAAACCTCCCGAGAACCGGCCCGCAGGATTTGAAGACCTTCAGGATGGTGTCCTTGAGATAGGTCCCCGCGCCTCGCCGGGAGCGGGCGAGGACGTTGGCGCGGTAGGCCGCCCAAGCCTCCGAGAGGTTCAGAAAGGCGCCGGCGTAGGCCCTGAGCGCCAAGAGGGCCTTGGCCTCTATGGGGCCTTTTTTGTTCGTGCGTTCGGTGTCGAATTTGTCGAGGTATTCCCTGAAATAATCGGGGTCCTTCAGGTTCGCGAGTCTTTTTTTCAATTTATTCGCGTCCGCCGGGGTCCCGAGGCCCCGGCCGCTCTTGGCGTCGTCGTAGACTTCCTTCAACTCGCCCCTGTCCATCAAATTGCTCCAGATTTTGTTCGCGGGGGCGTAAGGGGTGCTCTTGTGCCTGTAGGTCTCCCAGAATTTTTTGTCTTTGGCCTCGAGTTCCGCGAGGGCGCGTTCGAGACTGTTTTCGTCGGTAATTTCCCGAAAATGTTCCCGGTAATCCTCCGTGTCCCCCGAGACCGAGATGAGCGCGAGGTTTTCCGCGAGTTCCAGATTTCGGAGCCTCGGGGGGAGGTTTTCGTTCAGAAAATCGAAATATTGCTTGTAGGAGGCCTTGGGGGAGATTATCGCGGGCAGGAGAAGGGACGCGAAGAGGAGGGTGAGTTCGTCCTCGTCAGCCCCGGCCAGTTCCTCGGGTTTGGGAGCGGACTCCATGAAGAGGGAAAAGAAGACGTCGGCGGAATCGTCCCGACCCGCCTTGACGCGCGTGCCCAGGTGGAGCAGGTCCGCGAGCCAGATAGGAAAAGAGGAGCCTTCCGTCGCGAACGAGAGCCAAAAGACCGCCCTCGTGTCCCCCTTGGCGAGGAGTTTGTCCGAGAGAAGCCTCGCGAGAGAGCCGAAAAAACTCTCTTTCGGGGCTCGCGCGAGGTCGAAGTCGGGTATTTTCGAAATTTCTTCGAGCAGATGTCCCGCGAGTTCCTCCGCCGTTTTGGCGTGAAATTCGGGAGGCGCTTTTTTGATTTCGTAGAGCTCGGGTTCCGGGGGAGGCGGAGCGGGCGCGGTCCCCTCTTCCGGGAGTGTCTTTTTCGCGGCTCCGGCCGCGGCCTCGCGGGTTCCCGCGCGTTTCGCCGTCGCGGGCGCGGCTTTTTCCGGGGGTTTGGTTCCCTCGCCTTCTTTAATCGTTAAGTTTTTGAGTCTCTTTTCCAGTTCTTCCAAATCTTCCGGGGTAATCGTGAGTATCTCCCGGATGATTTCCTTGTCCGAGTCGTCCCCTTCGGCCGCGAGGAGAAAGTCCGGTTCCGGGGAACAAAGCTCCCTCGCGAAACCCGGGGAAAAGGCTTCGGAAAGGGTCACGGAAAGCGCCCGGTCTTTTTCGGGGAAAGCCAAAACGCGGAAGAGTTCCCGGGCCAACGGGAGTTTCCCGTCGCCGGGGACGCTGGGATCCGCGCGATTTTCGGAAGTTCGGTCGAGAAGGCGTTCGGCCAAAGCCCCGAGCGTTTCCCGGTCTTTGGCGTCCTTCGCGGTCAGGGCCAGTCGTTTCAGGACCCGGGCCGCGGCGGCGGTCGAAAGTCCCGGCGCGGCGAGGGTCAGGGTGAGGCGGGAGAGGGTCTTTTCCGCGGCCGCGAGGAGGCTTTCGTTGGAGGCCCCGAGAAAAGTCGCCCGGGAACGCGCGGGTTCGGGGAGTTTGGAGATTTCCCGGAATCCCTTCAGGCGCCCGGCCAGTTCCGGCGCGTCGAAGAGGGGGTCTTCGGAAAGAAGTTCGAGGTTTTCGAAAAAAAAGTCCGCGACGCTTTCCTTGGAAAGAGAGTCGCGGACGGTTTTCAAACGTTCGGCGGACCGGGTTTCGACCCCGGGTCCGATTTCGGGTCCGATTTCGGGTTCGAAGAGGAGATCCGCGTATTTCATGGCCAGGGTCATGTCTTCCGCGGCCTTGACGGAAACATGGGCGAAAAGTTTTTTCAATCTTCCGACGATGGCGCGGTTCGCGACGGTTCTTTTTTCGAATTCCCGGTCCCGGCCCGAAACTTTCGCGGGATTTTCGGGGAAAAGCTTCGCGGAATCGACCGCCCGGCAATCCGCCTCCGCCCGGTCTCCCGCGCCGTCTTCCTCCCCGTCTTCGTCGTCTTCCCCGTCTTCCTCCTCGTCTTCCTCCTCCTCCTCGTCTTCCCCGTCTTCGTCTTCCTCTTCCCGGTCATCCCCTTCCCGGTCATCCTCTTCCCGGTCTTCCTCTTCCGGGTCATCCTCTTGGTCTTCTTCCCCCGCGTCTTCCCGGGCGGCATTTTCGGCGTCAAGGTCGTCCGAACCGAGAACAAAGCCCGTCAGGGGGAAAAAAGCGTCAATGTCGTCAAAATCCTTCGGCGCGGTGGGGCCCAAAGGATTTCTTTCGTGAAAGAGCGAGAGGTAAACGAAGAGTTTTTCGGACCATTCGGTGTTTTTCAAATCCTTTCCCCCGAAGGGAGGGGTGGAAGCGAAAAGCCACCAATGGGCGAGAAGGGCGTTCAAAAGTTTTTTGTCGCGTTTGATTTCTTCGGGACCCGCTTGAGCGGGCGCTTCTTCGCCCTGACGGGGACCGGCGGTTTTTTTCGCCCGTTTTCGGGTTTTTTCGAGGAACAGCGCGTAAAACGCGGGGTCTTTTTTTATGTCGTTTAAAAGAGAGGATATGAGGCCGTCTTTCCGCAGGGCGTTCAGAGCCCCGGCGGGAAGTTCTCTTTTCAGGAGTCTGTCGATTTTGGTCTTTTTCGGCATTCGGACCTCCCCGGTTGTTTTTGACCGGACGAAAGCCGTTTTCGGGGTCGCGGCCGGTCGGGGGAAAGCGTGAAACCTGGTACGGAAGGGCGGTGGGCCGACGGGAGGGGGGCCCGGGGCCATAGTGCTCAAAGATATGGGATAGTATAAAACGGAAACCACAAAATGGAAAGGGTCGGGGAAGAATCTTTCCGGCCGTCCCCCGTTCCCCGAGGGGGGAGGGGGGGGACCTTTCCCCGGGGGAGATTCGAAAGACCCGGGGATTTCGCGGTCGCGGTCGGGTTTTCGGGGTCCGGGATTCGGGCCGATCCGGGCCGATCCGATCCGGATCGATCCGGGCGATCCGGGAAACCCCGAAACCCGAAAGCCCCCCGAGGCGTTTCCGGGTTCTTTCGAGGGGTCCCGGGCGACCGGACGAAACCGGACGCGGAGCGAAACGATTCAAGACCAAAAGGTAAACCGATATTCGAAACTTGTCAATTGTCTTTTTTTCGCGAAAACGCGCGAAAAAATATCCGCGGGCCTCCCGCCTCGATTTCCTCTTTCCCCTCCCGAAGGGAAAGGCCCCCCGAAGAGAAACGCCCCGGGAAGCCATTGGCTTCCCGGGGCGTTTCCCGCGCGAACGGACGGATGACGTTCCGTCAGTCGCGGAAATCCCAGGATTGGACGATGTCCCCCGGGGACACGGTCCCGTCGAGGATTGTGAGGGTCGCGCGGTCCTTGTCGACGGAGTCCACCCGGAGCCTCGCGAGGGGCGCGCCGGGGATGTCGTAGGAGACGTTTATGGCCGAGACCAGGGTTTCGGACGTGGAGAGTAGGGCGAAGTCGGTCTTGCGTTTGAGTTTCACGTCGGAACCGAAGTTGATGGTGGCCTTGTCGCCCAGGACGGAAATCACCCTCGCCTTGAAGGGGAAAACCTTGAGGCCCTCCAGGGATCTGAGGTAGAGGAAGTTTATGGCCTCGTCCAGGGATTCCTCTATGTCCTCCTGGGTGGGATTGTAGGTCCCCGCGGCTCCGTAGACGGATTGCCTGGGGGCCCTTCCGACCCTGATCCTCGATTCCCCGGCCCTGGAGGTTATGACCGACCCGTCCGCGGGGTCGTAGGCCGTGAGGGAGAGGATGGCCTCGATGTAGATCTGCTGGTTGGTGAACCACCTGAAGAGTCTTCGCCAGCCCGAACGGACCTGATGCTGACCGAGGTTCGCGAAGGTGCCGTCCATGACGAGGTTGAGATTCAAATCCCGGCAGATCCGGACGGCCTCCCCGGGGGTGATGGGGGAACTCATGCCCGCGGCGTCGGCGTAGGCCTTGACCCTCTCCGGGGGAACCATGACGAGGTTTCCGTTGCGGGAGAATTCCTCGGACACGAGCTTCGCTATGGCGGCCCCGGTCTCGGGGGTTCCGAGGTCCTGCTGGGCCTGGAAGGGCATGACCCCGACCCTCAGTTTGGCCGGACTCATGAAGGAGGGACTGTTCAGAAAGGGAACGGAGACCTCGTTGTCCCGGACCATGTCGGTGAAGACCCCGCAACCGGAAAAGAGGAGCGGGGCCGCGAGAGCGAGAAGGAACAAGGGGATCCGTGTGAGGGTGAAAGACATGTCGCGATTTCCAAGCGGGTGGTTTTTCGGGTTTCGTCCCCCCGGAAAGGCCGTTCGCGCGGTCTTCCCCGGGGGTTTCGGGCCCGAAGCTTTCATAAATTACACCGCGGCGGCCGAAGAGTCAACGAACGGACGCGGACGGGCGGGAAACGGACCGCGCGGGCGCGGCCGGGGGAAATAGGCGGGGGCCCGTCTCTCAGGTCCCCCAAAAGATCTTGTGGGCCCGCTCCATGTGCTTGAGCCGGAGGCCCAGGTGCTTGGCGAGGAGGTGGGCCGACTTGATGGAATGGTAGCCGGTGAGGCCCCTGTCCGGCCAGTCCTCCTTGCGATCCTTATTCGCGAGGTAGGCGCGCAGGGCCTCGGGACCCTTCTGGACGGCTATCCTCACGGTGTGGTGGCGATCGGCGGAGAGGAAGTCGCAGATGAACTCGGTGAGCCAGGCGGGACTGTCGGAATCGAAGACCGAGGGGGTGGCGCCCAGGGCTATGGCCAGGAGCTTGGCTTCCCTCGAGACCTCGGTCGCGAACTTGGCGATGGCCTCGGGTTCCCGGATCTCCCTGTGGACGTCCAAATGGGCGCCGTAAAGGGCGTAGGCGTCGGCCAGGGCGGCCGCCACCTGAACCCCGAGGGGGTCATGGCTCAAGGACACCTTGAACTTCCCGAACTTGAAGAGGGAGGCCTCCTCCATCTTGCCGTCCGCGGCCTCGCCCGCGAGGATGAAGTTTCCGCCCTTGTCCCCCACGAGGTCCTCGGGCAAAAAGGGCCCGGAGAGGGCCAGGACCCTCACGTCCGGTTTTCCGGCCGAGGCCGCGGCTTCCCAGGCAATCTGGATGGTGAGCCTGTGGGAAAGGGGGTCAAAGCCCCTGGAGGCGAGGATGATGCTCCGGAGGTCACCCGCGAGGGAGAAGATCGTCTTGAAGAGCGGACCCGCCTCGGAAGGCGGGACCGCGACTATTATGTCGTTGGCCTTGCGGAAGGCCTCCATGCTGTCGGAGGTGGGGAAGACGTTTTTCGGGAGACGGGTCCCCTCGAACTCCGGACGTTCCCTCGTGTCCGCGAGGGTGGCCATGAGCTCCTCGGAGGGGTCGTAGAGGGAGAGGCTGGAGTTGTGGAACTTCCTGTCGTTCAAGGTCCTTCTTCCCACGAAGGTGACGAGGGCGTAGCCCCAGGCCCCTCCCCCGCACACCACCATGTTCT
>JAITKT010000264.1 GCA_031278225.1 Deltaproteobacteria bacterium | reverse complement strand
CCATGGAGGGCTCGAACCTCCAACCTAATGATTAAGAGTCATTTGCTCTACCATTGAGCTAATGGCGCGGGTCGGCGTTCCGCCGTCGGGCGCCCGAAATTCCGGATCCCCCGGGGGATCGTCCCGGAACGTCGGAGGTCGTCCCGGATCGTTTTCGATCCCGGGAACCGCGCGAACGACGGGGCCGCGGGGACAAAGAACGAAAGGGTCTCGGGGCCCCCGCGGCAAAAAACGAATATACATACAAACATTCGGGATGTCAAGGCGATTCGCCGGTCCCCGAAGGTCGTCGAAATCGGGCGGCCGGGGAAAAAAAAGCCCCGAAAGCCGGGCCGGGCGGCCTTCGGGGATTTATGTTCAAAGGGCGTTCGCGTTTTTTCGAATGGCTCCCCAGGACAGACTCGAACTGCCGACCCGATGGTTAACAGCCATCTGCTCTACCACTGAGCTACTGAGGAGCGTGTCGTCGGGGTTTTAAGCCCCGGTGGCAAAGAAGCATTTTACTTCAATCGCGGGAAAAGTCAAGGGCTTTTTCCCCGAAAAAAGGAATTTCCGGTTTTTTCCGGGGGCGGAAAGGGGTCGAAAAAGGTCCGGCGTCAAAGGAAGCGGGGGTCCGGGGAGCCGGGGACCCGGGGAAGAGCGCCCCGAAAGGAGCGGGGGAAGGTCTTTCGGGGAGACTAGTCCTCCTTGTTCGCGCCGGGGTTTTCGTTCGCGGGCGAATCGCCGGTCGCGTCGCCCGGACCGCGGCCGGAATCGTCTCCGGAACCGTCGCGCGGGCCGTCGGAAGGCATGTCGATCGTCGTTTGATTTCGCGTCGTTTGATTTCGCGTCGTTTGATTTCGAAGGTCTTCGTCGGAAAACTCAAAAGACTCCGTTCCGAAAACTTCCGTCGATTCTTCCGAGGACTCCTCCTGAAAACCGTTCAATTTTTCCTGATAGGCCAGGGCTTCGGCCTGGTAGCGGCTGGCCTCGGCCGGGGAAGAGAAGTCCATGAAGGAAGCGGGGCCGCCCTTTCTCTCTTCCCAGCCGAAATAGACCATGATCCCGCCCAGGCTCATGAGGCCCAAGGGCAAAACGGCCTTCACGACGACCAGGAGATGTTCGATCCAGAGAGCGAACAAGGCGAGGCCGCCCAAGATTACGATGACTCCTACTATCAATAAGGCCGGCATACGCTCTCCGAAACCGCGCCGGGATCCCCCGGGAAATCCGGGGTTCGCGGGTCGTCGCGGGTCGTCATGGTGTCGTCAATGGGGTCGTCAAAGGGGTCGTCAATGGGGTCGTCACGGGAAAAACGGGCTCGCGGGTCAAAAAAGCCAAGGGGTTTCGGGCCGGTTCCGGGCGGCCGCGGGCGCCCCGTCAGGGACGTTTCCCGCACTCGGTGCAAACCCCGTCGGGTCCTATTATGCCTATGCAGCTTTCGTCGGAGCAAAGTCTGCGCTTTTTTTTGGCTTGGGTTTTGGAGGTCGTCCTCGCGAGCTTTTTTCCGCAATGGGGACAAAATTTGGCCCAGAGAGGGGCGGGTTCCTTGCAGCTCGGGCAGGAATCCGAGGGAACGACGGCTCCGCATTCGTCACAGGTGATTTTCATGTCTCTCGGGCCTCGGGGCCTCTTTCTCCCCCGGGAAAGCGGGGGGCTCGGGTTCGCGGGGGGTCCGGATTCGGCGGGAAAAATTTTCCCTCGGGGAAATCCGGTCAGTTCCGGGGGTTTCCGCGGGATTCCGCGGGCTCGTTTGAAATTATCGAAAAAAACGCGGGAAATGTCAAAAAAACCCGCGAAAAGCCCTCGGGCGGGAAAAGCCCCGGGGGGGGCCGGGTCCGTCGGAAGGCCCGATCGCCCGCTCGGGATCGCCGCGGCGGGACGGCCGGATCGAAAGTCGGCCCGGCGCGGGGGGAGAGGCCCGAAAAACTTTGAAAATCATTCGATTAATGGTATGATTGGCAAAACAGTCACGCCCCGCCGCTCTCCGAAGTCCTTGAGTTCGGGCGCTTTCCGGTCACGCCGCGTTCGTCTCGCGGTCATCTTCCGGCAACGGAAAAAAGGGGGGAAGTCCCGGGACATTTGTCTTTTTCGCGATTTCCGAAAAAACGCCAAAAACCCCCGGGGACCCCGTCATGATACAACAACCGTTCGTTAAAATCCATGTCCGCCGCGAAATCCCGAGGTTTTTCGCGGTGGTCCGCGCGGGCGGCCCGGGCCGTTCCGGAGGATCGATTTGGCCAAACGAGTAACAGTCGACAAAGCCAAGCCCGGACAGATCCTCGCGGAGGAGCTGGCCCGTCACGACGGGGTCCTTCTCGCCAAAAGGGGATCCGAGGTCACGGAAGGTCTCCTTCGGATGCTCCGGCGGCAAAACATCGAAACTCTCGTGATAGAGGAGGAGGAGCGGAGGACCAAAGAGGAGATCGCGGCCGAACACCTCGCCAATCTCGCCAGATTGGACGCCGTCTTCGCGAGGGTCGAGGGGGAACCGGTTCCCATGGCCCTGAAAAAAACCCTGGCCTTCATGTCCGGGCAGGAGAGGGACAAGTCCCTGGCCGTTCTGGAATTGGACGAGGAAACGGGAAACGGCGCCGAAGGCGGGGAAGGGGAAGGAGGGGAAGAAGGGAAAGAAAGCCCGGAAGGCGGACGGGAAGTCGGTTCGGAGGGTTCGGTCCCCGGGGGCGCTCAAGGTCCGAAAGGCCCGGCCGGCCCGCGCGAGGCCCCGGACGGGGACAAAAAGAAACCCCGGGGCGGAAAGAAAAACTGAGGGAAGACAAAGGTCCGGGGAAACTCCGGAAACGCGGGGACGACAATGGCCGATCCAACCATGGTTCAGGACAGAATGCAAGCCAAGAAAGAGGTTCGGCGCATCAAGAACCTCCCCACCGTGCCGGGCATCGTCGCGAAGATATCCCGCATAGTGGAGAACCCCGAAACCTCCGTGAACGACGTGGGAAGGCTCATCTCCCAGGACCAGGTCCTCTCGGCCAAGGTCTTGAGGATGGCCAACAGCGCCTTTTTCGGGATGTCCAGGAAGATAAGTTCCATTTCCCAGGCCTTGGTCATCCTGGGTTTCGAGGTGGTCAAGGGACTGGTCCTCACGAGCTCGGTCTTCGACATGATCCAGAAGAGCATGGCGGGGCTCTGGGAGCATTCCATCGGCTGCGCCGCGGCTTCGGGCGTGATAGCCTCCTACCTCGGAAGGGACGACGCGGAGGAGGTCCTGGTCGCGGGTCTCCTTCACGACCTCGGGAAGGTGGTTTTGGCCCTGAATCTCCCGGAGGAGATGAAACTCGTCCGGGACAAGGTCGAAAGGGAAAACCTCTATTTCTACGAGGCCGAAAACCTGCTTCTGGACTTCAATCACGCCGAGATAGGCGAGTGGCTGGCCGAGCACTGGAACCTCCCCGAGAGCTTGGCCGAGCCCATGCGCCTCCACCACAAACCCGAAAAGGCGGTCCTGAAGCCGGAGTGGACCTCCATCGTCCACGTGGCCGACGTCATCATCCGGGCCAAGGGTTTCGGAAACGGCGGCGACGCGATGGTGCCCTCGGTTTCCCCGGCGGCCTGGGAAATCCTGGGTTTGAAAAAGACGGATTTCCTTCCGATTTTGGAGCTCCTGGAGCCCAAATTGAACAGCCTCAAAGATTTGACGGCCCTGAATTGAATTTCCGACCCATGCTCCGAAAAAAAATCCTCATCGCGCTCGCTTGGGTTCTTTTGGCCTTCGTCCTCGACTTTTTGACCAAGCGGATCGTCCTTCACGCGTTCGCGCTCGGGGAAACGCGGGAAGTGACGGGTTTTTTCAATCTCGTTTTCGTCACCAACTCGGGCGCGGCCTTCAATCTCTTTTCCGGGGAAGGCTCCCGTCAGGGATTGAAAATGGCGATTTTGGCCCTGATCGCCCTCGTTCCCCTCGCGTGGTTTTTTCTCGAGGCCGGGGCCGCGGACCGTTTTCTCCTGTCCGGTCTGGGCCTCATCCTGGGAGGGGCCGCGGGAAACGTTCACGACAGGCTTCACTACGGGGTCGTCGTCGATTTTCTGGATTTTCATTGGGGACCCCGCCATTGGCCCGCCTTCAACGTCGCGGACATCGCCATCTGCGTCGGGGTCGGGATCGTCATACTCTCCGTTCTCTGGCGTCCGGGCGGCGAAAAAGCCCCCAAAGGGGCCAAAAAAGGGAAAAAATAGGATAGAATTGAACGCGGGGACTCCTTTCGGGACTCGCGGCGGGGCCGGGAGGCTCCCCGGGGCGGCGGCCCCCGCGCTTTTTTTTTCTTTCGTCAACCGAAAACACTCCAAAAAGCGTTCGGGTAAGGATTTTGACTTTAGTTCTCATAGCAGAATTCAACACGATGACCGCGAACTACGTCGCGGAAACCCTGAAAGCCGCCGGTTTCGACACCAGAGCCACCGACAGCCAGACCGAGGCCCTCGCCCTCTATCAGGAGCACAAGGCGGACCTCGTCCTGACCAACCATCATCTGGGTTCCGGGACCGGGACGGCCCTTCTCAAGGCTTTGAGGAAGATGGACCCCGATTTTCTCGGGGTCATGACCACGGGGATCGGAAACGAGGACGTCGCGAGGGAGGCCATACTCTCCGGGGCCTTGGATTACGTCATAAAAAACGGTTATTACTATCAAAAGCTCCCGAGCATGGTCCTGGACTTCATCGTGAGGCACAAGACGAGGAAGAGCTCAAGGTTCGACCTCGAGCAGAAACACCGTCTGGAGGCCCAGGCCGAACTGGCCGTCTGGTTCGACCACAATTTCAAGAACATTCTTTCGGCGCTCACGGGCTCCCTGAATCTCATAGACTTCGACAACGACGGCCAAAGTTCCGAAAAGAGGAAGGAATACGTGAGAGACGGTCTCGACTGCGTCAAGACCGCGATGAAGCTTTTGGACAGTTTGTCCGCGTTGAGCCGGAGCGGCGACGCCTTCGAAACCCCGAGCCCGGTTTCCGTCGCCGTGTTGGCGGACGAGGCCTTTCTCGAGGTGAAAAGGACCATAGAGGGGAATTCCGACGAGAACGTCACCCTGGGACGCGTCCTCGAGCGCCTCCGTTTCGAGAATTACCTCTCGCGGCTCCCGATCCTGAAGGTGGTGAGCGGGGATCTCAGGACCATTTTCTCGGTTTTGATCAAAAACGCCGTGGAATCCATGTCCTCCAAACAGACAAACCCCATCGTGACCCTGAAAGGCGAGATGGTCGGGCCGCACCTGTGCTGCGTCGTGGAGGACAACGGCAAGGGCATGGACGAGACGGTCGCGAAACACGCCTTCGAACCCCTTTACTCCACCAAGGGTCTCGTGGGGGTGGGGATGTCCCTCGCGATGGTCAGGTCCCTCGTCCTGAAACACTTGGGCGAGGTCGGTTGCGAATCCGAGCCCGGAAAGGGATCGATCTTCAGGTTCACCTACCTGACCGAGGACTGAGGGGGCGGTCGTTTTTTTTAGGGAACTTTCCCGATTCCCGCGTCTTCGAAGGTTCGTCGCGTAACGTTTCCGGCCTCGCAAATATTTTCAAAAGGTCACGCCCAGCGAATGAAAAATCTCTTTTTACACGCCTGCTGCGCCCCCTGTTCCATCTATCCCCTGAAGACGCTCAAAACCAAGGACCCCTCCCTTTCCGTTCTTCTCTGGTACTACAACCCCAACATACATCCCTCCTCGGAACACGGAAGACGCAGGGACGCTTTGTCCTATCTCGTCCACTCCCAGGGGAAGTTTCTACCCCGGGAAGGAACGCCCGTGGAGGTCGACTTCGGAGCCCCGTACGACGCGAAGCTCTTCCTCGAGAGGGCCGCGAAGGCCGAAAGCCGGGAAGAAAGGTGCCGCGCGTGTTACGACCTGAGACTCAAGGCGACGGCCGGGGAGGCCAAGAAGAGGGGCTACGAACGTTTCAGCTCCACCCTTTTGTTCAGCGTGAAACAAAGTCACGAAGACATAGTTTCCCTGGCGCGGGAGGCGGCCGAATTAAACGACGTCGAGTTTTACTACGAGGATTTCAGGGTCGGGCACAAGGAAGGCCGGGCTCTGTCCTTTGCCCTGGACATCTACAGACAGCGCCACTGCGGCTGCGTTTACGGCGAAGCGGGTCTTTGAGGCCGGTTTGGCCCCGGCGGACGCCGCTTGAAGCCGCTTGAAGCGGATTGAAGCCGGTTGAAGCGGATTGAAGCGGGGTTTCGCGGGAACCGGGGCGCGTTTTTTCGAAACCCGGCTTCCGCTTCGCCGGGGGTTTTTTTGTCGCGCCGGGATTCACATCCGCCGGCGACGAACGCGAAAGGGATTATCCCGTTGCCCGGACTCACGCCCGAAGAAATTACGGAAATCAAACGACGTCTCGACGAAGACAAGCCCCTGCCGGACAAGTACCGTTTTCTTTTGTTCGAAAACAAGAGGGAGGTCGAACTCGTCTGGAACGGAAAGACGAACGAGGTTTTCGACCGCGCGTTGCCCTTTCGAATCGTCGAACGAGTCGGCGG
>JAITKT010000251.1 GCA_031278225.1 Deltaproteobacteria bacterium | reverse complement strand
ACCGACAAGAACCTCATAATGAACCAGCTCGACCTCGGACACAACGTCTTGACGGACATAGACGTGGTCGGAGCCAAAAACATCAAGAAACTCATCCCCTCCGCGATTTTGATCTTCGTGGCCCCGCCCAGTTTCAAAGTCCTGAAGCAAAGACTCACGCAACGCAAAACCGATTCCGAGGAAGAAGCGGAAACCCGTTTGGACCGCGCCAAAAGCGAACTCGCGGAAATGGGTCTCTATGACTTCATCATCATAAACGACGACTTTTCCAAGGCCCTCGACTCGCTCATAGACATCGTGAACCTGGGCGTCGGCCCCAAGAAGGTGGACAAGGAGAAACTGTGGGAGGATTTTTTCCTCGACGAGGATTCGTGAACAACGCCTCCGCCCCGAAAGACGGCCCCGGCGGCCCCGGTCGGGCGGGCGGAGGCGGCCGAAGAGGCGAAGGTCGCGTAAATCGCGCGAAAGACGGAAGCCCCCCGAAAAAGAACGGCTTTCGCGGCGGCCGCGGCGTCAAACCCGGCCCGGACCCCGGAAAAAGGCCCGCCCGCGAAAAAAAACCGGACTTCGCGGAAACCCCCGCTCCCGATGTCGACGCTTCCCCGAAAACCGCGGCGGGGGAAATCGCGGTGGGCCTCTCCCCCGTGAAAGAGGCTCTCCTGGAAAGAGGGGACAGGTTGAGGCGCCTGTGCGTGAGTCGCTCCCGGGAGCGCTCGGACGCCCTGGACGAAATCCTGAAGCTCGCCAAAGACCTGGGTCGCGGCCACAAAACCGTTCCCCCCGGCTTCTTCGCCAGATTCAAAAACACCGCCCACCAGGGGGTGGCCGCTTTCTTCGGGGAGAAGCCTCCCCTGGGCCTGGAAGAATTCCTGAAAAACCTCCCCCCCAAACCGCCTTCTTTGATCGTGGCCTTGGACAGGGTCGAGGACCCCGGAAACCTGGGGGCCATACTGCGCTCGGCCTGGGGTTTCGGCGCCCTGGGGGTCATCGCGCCCAAGGACGGAAGCGCGGGCCTCACCCCCGTCGCGGTGAAGACGGCCGCGGGCGGGGCCGAGCACGTGCCCTTGGTCACCGTGACCAATCTCGCGGCCGCCCTGGACACCCTCAAAGAAAGAGGCTACTGGCTGGTGGGGGCCCGGGGCGACGCCGGCGAAGACCTCTTCGGTTTTCCGTTTCCCAACAGAACCGTCCTCGTCCTCGGCTCCGAATCCAAAGGCCTCCGCCGCCTGACCCGAACCAGGGTCGACCACGAGGTGAGGATTCCCCTCGCGAAGGGAGTCGACTCGTTGAACGTCTCCGCCGCCGGGGCCGTTTTCATGTACGCTTTCAGGGCCTTTTTCGACGAAAACCGGGCCTGACGGACGGGGTCCGCGGGGATCCCCCCGCTAATAGAGCGACCCCTCCTTCGGGACTTCTTTCTTCAAAAACCACCTCTTCGCCTTGACCACGAAAACGGCGCCCAGGACCATCAGAAGAGTCCCTCCGATCGCGGGGACGCCGCTGCCCCTGAACGTTCTGTAGGCCACCGCCACGAGCACGCTCAAGAGCCCCGTTTCGAGGATGAACACCCCCGCCGCGAAGAGCGAAAAACATAAAAAAATCTTGATTTTCATCGCACGGGCCTTTTCGAAAACTCCCTCCGCCGGTTTTGCCGGCCGTCGTCGCGCGGGACTTTCGATTATAAGCTCTTTCGCTCCGGGGGTCCACGCGTCGGTCAAAAATCATCCCCGGGTCGTTTTCGCGAACGCGGGCGTTTTAGCGGGGCTTTGTCCGAAAACACCCGACGGCCAAGGTCCGAATTCCCGAATCGCCGGGTTCGTTCGGGACGCAGATCGCCCGGCCTTTCGAAAAAACGCCCCGGGAAAACGAAAAAAACCGCCAACGGCGCGGGGAGTCCGGCCATTGGCGGTAAAATCCGTCTTGACGAAAAAATTTTTCGGGCCGCCCCGTCGCGGCCGCGGACAACGCTACTCGCGTCCGAACAACCTCACCAGGAACAGGAAGATGTTTATGAAGTCAAGATAGAGCTCCAAGGCGCCCATGGTTATGGTCTTCGCCTCGGTCTCGCCGTCGGGGAAACCGCCGGCGCACAGAACCCTCAGTTTCTGATGGTCATAGGCGGTGAGTCCGGCGAACACGATGACGCCGACGACGCATATGACGAAGTCCATGAGAGCGCTTCCCAAAATCAGGTTGACGACCATGGCGATGATGAGGCCGACGAGTCCCATGAAGAGGAAACTGCCCCAAGCCTGAAGGCTCTTCTTGGTGACCATGCCGTAAACCGCCATGGCCCCGTAAATCCCCGCGGTGCAGAAGAAGGCTTTGGAAATGACCGCCGAAGAGTAAACCAGGAGAACGATCGAAATCGTGAATCCCATGGAAACGGCGAAGAGCAAAAAGAGCCCTTTGATGACCGCGCTGGACACCTTGTTCAACAAAAAGTTGATGCCCAAAACGATGCCCACCTGAAGGATCAGGATGCCCACCCAGGCGAAACTGGTGTTGATCAGAAACCCGAGCCATGCCGCGGATCTTGACAAAATGACGCCGGTGACGGCCGTCACGGCCAGGGCTCCGCACATCCAGAAATAGATCTTGGAGAAGAACGTCGCCTCGTCGGTCATCGCCAACGGACGGGCGATGGTGCCGGGCTGATTGCCGTAAAACGGTGGTTGGTTGTTGTCCATTTGCGACTCCTTGAAACCGTGATGTGAAAAAATATGTGTTTTCGGACTCTTTCTCCCGTCGAAAAATCCTTCGGCGGCGGGAGGGTCAATCGCCGACGCGACGTTCGCGACGCGATCTTTTCGCGAACGGCGAATTCCCGAACGGGGAGATCGCGCGCGATTGGTTCGGGCAAGGGGAAAAAAGCGATGGCCGGAAAAACGGAGAGGGCGGGAATTCCGCGCGGGAGTCGTCGAAAAACGCCGTTTTCGTCCTTTCGCGCGGACGGGGCGTTCGCGTCGGGGCCTCCGAATGAGTCATGATAACGGCCGGAAATCAAAAAGTCAACGAATAGTTGTAAAACAACCGCGGGAAAAACGGCCGCCCGGACGAACCGAAAACGGGAAACCGGGGGAAACGCCCCGAAGCGGAAGGGAAAAGCGGTCGCGGGTTCCCGGGGGAAAACCCGGGACGGCGAAAACCCGGGCAAGGGTCAAAAAGAAACACCAAATATGGTGGTTTAATCCGTCGACCTCAACCGGATGCCCGACCCGCCCCTCATCCCTTTTCCCGCGCGCGCGACCGTTCGGCTATCGCCTTCTCGATTTCCGCCACCACCTCGTCGAGATTTTTCTCGATTCGTCTTCCCCAAAAGCGGAGAACCAGCCAACCCTGCTTCGCCAGTTCCGCGTTGACCTCGCGGTCCCGTTCCATGTTCCGCTCTATCTTGGGAATCCAAAAGTCGCGACGGCTCTTGAAGCGGGCCTGCCCCCGCTCCCAATCGTAGCCGTGCCACATCTCGGAATCGCAGAAAACCGCTATCTTGGTCCGCGTGAACGCCACGTCGGGGTGTCCCGCGACCTTGGAGTAGTTTTTGCGATACCGGAGGCCCCTCCGGTAAAGCGCGCCGCGCAGGGCGAGCTCTATTTTGGTGTCCTTGCTTTTCACCGCCCGCATGTTCCGGCGGCGTTGTTCGATGTCGAGCCTGTCCATTTTTCGCCAATGTCCCCTTCAGGGGGAGGTGGTCTTCGGGGCAATCCCGCCTTCGCGGGGGGAGGGAGGGGGCGGAGCGGGATCAACGGATCAACGGCCCCCGCGGTGCCTTTCGAGCGTCGTTTTCACCCGTTCGGCTATGGCTTTTATCACGGGAACCGAAACCGAATTCCCGAGTTGTTTGTAGACGTGAACGTCCGCGAGCGGCAGCTTGAAGGTCTCGGGATATCCCTGCAACCGGGCCCATTCCCCGGGGGTCATCTTCCGGACGCCCTCTTTGTTGAGGTCGCCCCTGACGCGGGTGACGGGCGTCAAGGAGTGCGGACGGTCGTCCACGAGGAGATTGCGTTCGCGCCCCATGCCGCCGCACACGATGGCCGCCGCGACGTCGTCCCAGTCGCGGATCTCGTACCCGAACCCGTTTCCCTTGGCCTCGTGTCTCGCCCGGTGGCGGCGGAGGGTTTTCAAATAGGTTTCGGAAAGGTAATAACGGGGGGAAACCGGGGCGGGTTCCAGGATGTCGCGAATGCGCTTGGTGTCGTCCGTGGAATCCGGAAACTCGAAGCCGGAACTGTCGATGTCGTCCCGGAAAGCCGCGACGTACACCCGTTCCCGGTTTTGCGGAACGCCGAAACGCCTGCTGTTCAGTATCTTGGCGTGCGCGTCGTAGCCGAGTTCGGTGAGGGTTCCCCTGATGACTTCGAAGGTGCGTCCCTTGTCGTGATTCATCAAACCTTTGACGTTCTCGCAAAAAATGACTTCGGGGCGATGCTTCCCGCAGATCCTCGCGACGTCGAAAAAGAGCGTTCCCCTCGCCGTGCCCTTGAAATCGTCGGCGAAACCCTCCCGTCGTCCGGCGAGACTGAACGCCTGACACGGAAAACCCGCGAGGCAGATGTCGAACCCGGGAACGGCGGACGACGAAATCTTCGTGATGTCCCCCGAAATCTCGAACGGATCCCGGAAATTTTCGCGGTAGGTGCGTCTGGCGTGCTCGTCGGTTTCGCTGGCGAAGACGGTCTCGAGATCGGGGCCGAAGGCCTGCTCGAAACCAAGCCTCATACCTCCGATTCCGGCGAACAAGTCTATCGATCTCAGACGTTTCATGGGCCGCCACGCCACCCGTCCCCCGACGGCGCCTTTCCGGTCATTTTTCGGTCGAACCATGTCGGTTCGGATTCTCCCAGTCGAGGATGAAAACACAAAGGAGCCCCCCGTGTCAAGGGGAACGCGGCGTTTCGGGATTTCGTCGGGTTTCGCGATTCCCTTCGTTTTTCGCCCGGGCGTCAATCCCGACGGCGACGGGCATTTCCCCTCGACTTCGAAACCGCCCGCGCGATAAACGCCCGAAAACCGCGGTTTTGTTTTTGGCTCGCCTCGCGCGCGTCGCGGAGGCCCTTGCCCGGGGCGACGCGGGCAAACGTTTGTTTCGCGCCTCGAATCGCGCGCCCCGGAAATAAACCCGACCCCCCGGGAAAAACGCCGGCGCGCTCGCTGAACGGCCGTCCCGGTCCGGCGCGGCCCGCGAAAATGTTTGTTTCGCGCCTCGAAACGCTCGCGCGGGAAATAAACAGGACCCGCCCGGAAACGGCGGACGCGCTCCCGGAGCGGACGTCCTTTCCCGGACCTTCGATTATTCCCTTTACTTCTCTTTTCCCGGGTGTTACCCTTGACGCGAAGGGAAATTCCCCGAAATTTCGGAACCCCGGCCGCGACGGAAAACCCGGGGGATCGATTGAGTTTTTTCCCGCCCGCGAAACGCCGATTCGTCCGAGCCGCGCGCTTCGGCGGGCGACCATTCCGGAAACGGTCGCGGCGGGTTTTGTTCATCGTCCCGTTTTCCGACGATTCCGTCATTCTTTTTCCCCTTCCGGCGGACGTCCGTCCCGCCCGAAAGCGTCCGCGCCTGCCGTTTCGCGACACGCGAGGCATGACGAAAATGAAAATTCCGCGCCATGACGAAGCCTTGCGGGGCAATCCGGACGCGCAGCACGAGGTCGGTTTGTTTTTCGCGGAAAAAAACGAGGCGAGGCGAAGTTCGAAAAAAAAGGCCGCCCACTGGTTTCTGAAAGCCGCGGAACAAGGCCACGCCAAGGCTCAGTTCGAGTACGCGCGTCTGTGCCAATTCGGGGTCGGGGTCGAAAAGAATCTTGAAAAAGCGGCCCGGTGGTATCTCGAATCGGCGACCCGGGGCGACCCGAAAGCCCGGATCCGTCTCGCGATGCTTCATCTCGGCGGGGAAGGGGTGGAACGGGACGACGAAAAGGCGGCCGCGTTGATTCGGGAAGCCGCCGTTTCGGGCGACGCCGAAGCGCGGGTCATTTACGGGGAAATGCTCGCCGAGGGCAGGGGAGTGGAAACGGATTGCGGTCAAGCGGCGTATTGGTTCGAAGAGGCGATCGAACAAGGCAATCCGGCCGCGATGAACGGTTTGGCCGCGCTTTTCCTCGAGGGCCGGGGAGTCGACGCGGATTGCGCGGAGGCGGCGCGTTTGTTCGAAAAAGCGGCCCTGGCGGGTCATCCCGAAGCGCAAATCAATTTGGCGACACTGTGTCTCAAAGGCTCGGGAGTCGAAAGAGATTGCGAAAAAGCTTTCTCTTGGTGCGAAAAAGCCGCGAACCTGGGCTCGGTCCGGGCGTTTTACCATCTCGGGCTCATTTGTCAAGAGGCCGATCCGGCGAATCCGGACAACGAAAAAGCCGCGTTTTGGTTTCGGAAAGCCGCGCGCCTGGGACACTCCGAAGCGCAAACCGCTCTCGGACATCTTTACGCCACCGGCGAAGGCGTGAAAAAGAATCGCGCGAGAGCCGCGCGTTGGTTGAAAAAAGCCGCGGATCAAGGCCACCCCGAAGCGCGACTGGTTTACGGGATGTTTCGATTGGAAGGCTCGGGAGTCGCGAAGGATCCGGCCGAAGCCGCCGTTTGGTTCCGAAAATCCGCGGAACAAGGGAACGCCGCGGCGCAACACAACCTCGGATGGCTCTTTCTCGAAGGCTCGGGAGTCGCCGCGGATCCCGCCGAAGCCGCCGTTTGGTTCCGAAAATCCGCGGAACAAGGTAACGCCGCGGCGCGATACAATCTCGGGAAACTCTTTCTCGAGGGATCCGGAGTCGCCGCGGATCCCGCCGAAGCGGCCTTTTGGTTTCGAAAAGCCGCGGCGCGGGGTCACGTCAAAGCCCGACGCGCTTACGCCGAAATTCGCGGCGAGGGCCCGGGGGTCGACGGGAATCCCGCCGAAACCGCCGGTTGGCTCCGGAAAGTCGCGGAATCGGGTGACGCCGACGCGCGGCACGTTTACGCGATGATTTGTCTCGAGGGCCGGGGAGTCGACAAGAATCCCGCCGAAGCCGCGAGTTGGTTCCGAAAAGCGGCGGAACAAGGCCACGCCGAGGCGCGACGCCATTACGCCTCGGCGTGCCTCGACGAAACGGTGTCCGA
>JAITKT010000131.1 GCA_031278225.1 Deltaproteobacteria bacterium | reverse complement strand
GGCGACCCCCGGCGCCCGAAGCAAGCCACGGCGCCAGAAGCAACCCCCGGCGACCCGAAACGCCCGAACCGCCCCCAAAAGCGACCCGCAACGTCCGCCCGCAACCGCCAAAGCGACCCTTGGATACCCCCGACACCCGAACCGGCCCCGGCTGCCCGAAACGTCCGAATCCGATCCCGGACCGACCCCTCCTCCCGGACCGACCCCGCCGGCCCAAAGTGCCCGAACCCGACTCTCGAACCTGTCCGTTGACGAGCGGGGAAACCGACAAGCCCCCCGAAACCCGTCAAGACCCCCGAATCCGCCCGATAAACGCCCAAGGGGTCTCCGGGGTCGAAAAAACCCCTCGTCCGACGCCGAATTGTGTTAACATGACAGAGTGCGAACCGGTTTTCGGGGTCTTTCGACCCGCCAGGGTTCAAACAACCGTTCGAGGACCTTTTCGGGCCCCGGACCTTTTACCCTGAGGTCACGGCCTCGTTTTCAGCCTGAAACGCTTTCCGGGCCGCAAACCCGGTCAACGGAAGCGTCGGGGGGACAACCCATGAGCGACAACGCCAGCTCGGCCGAACTCATAACCGCCACGGCCCTGAGTCAGTCCAAAATGGCCTCGGCCACGGATCGCCACTTGGGGGCCGTGCGTCACGAAGTGACGAGGGACATCGACAACCTCAACCGGTTCACCATGGAACGGAACATGAGAGAGGCCGCCCAGATGGAAATCGGCCGCTCCAGAAACCTGAGCAGGGTGGTCTGAGCGTGGTCTGAGCGGACAAGGCTTTCCGGCTCGGGCTTTCGCTCTTTTCCGGTCCTTCTTTTCGACTTTCCGCCGGTTTTTCTCGGATTTTTCCCCTTTTTCGACCGTTTTTCCGGGACCACGGTTTCCGCTCTCGGGTTCGGCTCTCGGATTCCTCTTTCCGGCACCGTTTTCCGATGCCGATTTCCGATTCCGGGGTATCTTTACGGCGTTTCGGACGGGCCTTTCGCCCCCGACGACCGCGACCCGCATTCGCGAACAGAGCTTTGAGTCATAAAAAAAGCCGCCCCGGGGCGTCCGGGACGGCTTTTTTGTTTTCCATGAGGTTTCGTCTTTCTAACGGAACCTTCTCGCGCCCCTGTCCGTGGGAGGGAGCTTGAAGTAGGGACCGTAGAAGTCCGCCACGGGTCCCCCGCAGCCTCCCGGGTAAAGACAGGAGTCGATAAGGGAGAGCTGGGGCGTCACGCCCTGGCAAAAACCCATGACCGAGGTGGTTCTCCCCGGTCTGGGGTTGGCTATGGCCAAGGCCTCCCAATCCCACAGATAGACTATCAGGGGCTGATAAGGCCCCGAATCGATGGTCACGAAGGGATAGGGTCCCCTCCTGTAGGTCATGTCGGGGGGGAATATGTCCCTGATGCGTCCCGTCACGACCAGAAGCTTACCCGTGTACTTGGCGTCCGCGTTGTGAAAATCGTTCAGGTAGGCCTCGATGAGGTCCCTGGGGGTGACGATTATGGGCTCCATGTAATACATCTGGGCCCGGGCGTCTTCCGTGAGGACCTTGGAGTGCAGACTCCAAAAGACGAGACCGCCCAATAAAACGGCGCTGGCGATCGCCAAAAGCGGGAGGGCGTAAAAAGCCACCCCGCAAGGGTCCCTCCTGTTTTTGAACGGAAAATGGGCCATGGTTCACCGAAAATGCCGTTTTTTGGTTGGAGCCGGCCTGTTTTGGAGACGTTCGGGAAACGACGGCGGACGGATTCGATTCCTTCCGGGTTTCGGGAGACCCCGCGGGCCTCCCTGACCATTATAGCCTTATTTGCCGTTTTTTCACAGGAATTCCGAATCGGATATGTGGGACTGATAATACTCCATGACCTTGGCGACGAAGATCCTGGTCTCGGTGAAGGGCGGCAGTTTGTTGCCGTGACGTCTTATCATGTCCGGCCCGCAGTTGTAAGCCGCGATGGCCAGATATTCCTCGTCTCCGAACTCCTTCAAAAGGACTTTCAGGTATTTTACCCCCGCGGTTATGTTCTCCTTGGGTATCAGGGGGCTTCTCACGCCCACGGAGCGGGCGGTGGAGGGCAGGACCTGCATGAGGCCCACCGCTCCCTGGCTGGAAACGGCCTGCGAGTTGAAGCGGGATTCGGCCTGAATGACCGCTTTCACCAGAGCCGGAGACACCTCGTGTTTTCCGGCGATCTCTTGGATAATCTCCTCGTAATTCTTGGATTTCTTGTCAAACGTCGGCTTTTGAGCCGTTTGCGCTTTGACGGCCCTTATCAGAAGGGGGTTGGGGGTTAAAGCGGAATAAACGGGTTCCTTGGGTTCGGGACTCAGACCCGCCGTCTTCTCCGGCACCGCGGCCGGAATCTCCACGGCTCCGTTGCCGGCCGCTCTGGCCTTGTGTTCCTGCATCGCGGGGATGATGGCCAATCCCACGGCGGCGCAGGCGACGAGAGCGCGGGTTCTGAGCTCCATGATGAAAGATGTTATGGTGTTTACGCTCATAATGAGTGTAAAGCTAACAGGTCCCGGAAAATCTGTCAAGAAAAAAACGACCCCGACGCGAAAAAAACGCGCGACGATAAAAATACGCGCCAAAAATCGGAAGTTATTTTTGTATGGCATATATTCGCCGCCCGAAGACATTTCGCGCGTAAAAGTAAAGTAATCCCCGCGACCGTTCCCCCGCGACTCTCAAATGTTATATTGTTTTCCGGTTAATCACCCATTTGGGCGATTTAGTAAAAACCTTCCATGAGCCGCATATCCCGTGGGTTTTACGATCACAATCCCCGACGTTCGTCGCTTTTTCCCGCCCTTTTTTATACTATCAAGATTCGTGCCAAACGTCCTTTAAAAAAGTTTTTTCGTCCGTCGCTCCGAAGTGATTTTCCCGATTTTGACGGATTTCGCGTCAAAACATGATTTTTTCCGTTTTTTTCTCCAGAAACCCTCGCGCCGTCGCCGCGGGACATTCGAAAATCCGGATCGAACCATGAAACTGTTGGATAAATTGGAACCTTTGCTGCTTTTGCTCGCGGTCGCGGCCGGCTTGGCGCTTGAAAGATCGGCGCCCGCGTCGTTCTTGGCGCGCGCGTTCGTCGGACCCTTTCTGACGTTCATGTTGCTCGGACTCTTCTGGGAAATACCCGTGAAAGACATCCGGGCCGCGTTCGGAAACGTTCGCTTCGCGCTCTCGAGCGTCTTCGTCAATTTCGTCTGGACCCCGGCCTTCGCCTGGCTCCTCACGAGAACGTTCATGGAATCCGCGCCTCTCATGGGTCTCGGCTTCATACTCCTCCTCGTCACGCCCTGCACGGACTGGTACCTGGTGTTCACCGGCATGGCAAAAGGAAACGTCAAACTTTCGGTTTCCATACTTCCGACGAATCTGATCCTGCAAATCTTCCTTCTTCCGCTGTATATCCTTCTTTTAAGCGGAAACAAAGTCGACGTTGACATGTTTTCCCTCGGTAAAAGTCTCGCGCTCGCGCTCATCGTTCCTTTTGTGCTCGACAAGGCTTTAAAACGCCTGTTTTCGAACATGGCGGGACCGACATCGATGATGGAAAAGCTCTTCGCGAAGAGGCAGTTCGTTTGGCTGTGGCTTGCCATCCTCGCGATGTTCGCTTCGGAAAACATCTTCGGCGCGGGTTACCCGAAGATTTTCGCGATGATAATCGTACCCATCGTCATCTTCTTCGTCGTCACCATTTTCTTCGGACAGGCGGTCTCCAAGGCCATGGGCTTCTCCCGCGAAGACGGGGTGAGTCTCCGTTTCACGACACTCGCCAGAAACTCGCCTTTGGCCTTGGCTTTCGCCCAAAGGGCCTTTCCGGGACAGGGTGAGGTATTGCTCCCCCTAATCATAGGCCCCCTCGTCGAACTGCCGTTATTGGCGCTCATCGCGTGGTTGACGCTCG
>JAITKT010000069.1 GCA_031278225.1 Deltaproteobacteria bacterium | reverse complement strand
CTGCGTGGGTTGCAACAAATGCGCGAGGGTCTGTCCCGCCCCCCTGGCCAACGTGGTCAATCAGGAGGCCCCGGACAAAATCAAGGTGACCATAGACCAGTCCAAGTGCATAGCCTGCGGGGCCTGCATCGGGGTCTGCAATCACGGGGCGAGATTCTACCGGGACGACCTCGCGAGGTTTTTGAAGGACCTCGAAAACGGCCAGTCCATATCCCTCATCGCGTCCGCGGCCACCAAAACCAACTTCCCGAACCACAAAAGGCTCTTCGACTGGCTCCGGGGCATAGGCGTGAAGGATATCCACGACGGGGCCGTCGGGATGGAACTCTTCGCCTGGGCCAACATCAACTACGTGAGACGCTACAGGCCCTTTTCCCTCATAAGCAGCCACTGCCCCGTGGTCATCTCCTATTGCCGCACCTACCGCCCCGAGCTGCTCCCGAGGCTCTCCAGGGTCCACGACCCCATCACCTGCATGGCCATCTACGTGAGGGAAACGGAAAAGGAGAGGGGCGCGGGCGAGAGCCGCCTGGGGGCCCTGACCTCCTGCATAGCCGCCACGAGGGAATTCTCCGCGGTCGGGGTCATATCCTACAACATCACCTTCCAAAAGCTCCGGGAATACTTCCTGAAGAGCGACATCCGGATCTTTTCCGTCCCCGGGGGGGAGCCGGACCCGGAAATCGGGAGCGCGTCCCCGGCGGAGCCGGAATGCCCCGACGGCCGCCCCCGCCCGGAGGGGAAAGCCCCCGGGGGCCCGACCCTGCTCCCCGCGCCCCCCACCCTCAAGGAAAACATCGAACTCAACCTCAACTCCAACATCCGCATAGATTCCGCGACCGGAAGGGGGGTCTACGGTCTTTTGGACGAATACGCCAAGACGGACGTCAACAAAGTTCCCATGATCTTCGACGCCCTCTACTGCGAAAACGGCTGCGACCTGGGGACCGCCGCGAACCCCGAAAACGATTTCTTCCAAACCCGCGCGATTCTGAACGCCTACGAAAGGGCCAACCCGGAAGCGCTCCTCAGGGAAAAGTGCGAGAAGCTGTTCGCCGACTTCGACGCGAACATGGACCTCGACAAGCTCACGAGGACCTACGCCGACGCGGGGCAGGTGACCGAATACGTCTCCCCCGACGCCTTGGAGGAGGCCTTCAGGCTTTTGGGGAAGACCCCCGACGACAAGAGGCACTTCGATTGCGGATTCTGCGGCTCCGCCACCTGCGCCGAAATGGCCGGAAAAATTGCCCTGAGGACCAACATCCCCATAAACTGCGTGACCAAGATGCGCCAGGTCACCGAGGACACCAACAAAAAGATCACTTCCTACATAGAGCTCATCCACAACGTGAGCGAGTACCTCCTGACCACCGTGGGGGACGATTTCTCGGCCAGCATCGAGCACGCCCTCATGTCCCTCTGCTACGCCATGGACGGATCCTCGACCGCCCTCTGGAAGAACAGCTACGACAACGAGGAGAGGCCCCAGTGCCACAGGATAGTGAGCTTCCCCGGAATGCTCGTCAACCGGCACTTCAACGTCGTGACCATGGACGACCCGCCCGGCTGGCTCGAGAGTCTCGTCGAGGGGAACAGCATCATGCGCCTCAAATCCGCCATGAGCCCCAACGAGCAACAGAAATTTTTGGGCCGCAACGTCAACACCCTGGTGCTGTCCCCCATCATCGCCCAGGGCGACTTCTGGGGTTTCATCTCCCTTCTCAAGGCGGAAGAGACCCTCTTGACCGACCAGGACCTGTCGGTCCTCTCGGTTTGCAGCAACATCCTCGCCTCCTTCATGATCAAGCACGAGTTTCACGCGACCTTCTCCGATTTGAACGAAACCCCCGTTCTGTGAAAAGCCGGGGGACCGCTTCGGGAGTCGGCCGGGGGAGGCTTTTTCCGATTTTGACGTCCGACGGAACCCGGGACGCGAATCGCTTCGAGAAACCAACATCCCGTTTCGGGCAAACATTCAGGTGGCATTTCATGGCAAAAATCAAACAAGCGCTGGTGAGCGTCTCCGACAAGACCGATTTGACGGATTTCGTGAAATATCTGTCCCTTGAACTCTCCGTCAACATCATTTCCACGGGCGGCACCGCGAGAGCCCTCGCGGCCGCGGGAATAAAGGTCACGGAAGTGGCGGACTACACGCTCTCCCCCGAACTTTTGAACGGCCGGGTCAAGACCCTTCACCCCAAAGTCCACGCCGGCATCCTGTTCCGCAGGGATATCCCCGCCCACGCGGGCGAAATGAAGACCATGGGTTGGGAAGGAATAGACATGGTCGTCGTGAACCTCTACCCGTTCGAAAGCGTCATCCGCAAACCGGACACCTCTTTCGAGGAGGCCGTCGAAAACATAGACATAGGCGGGCCGTGTCTCATGCGGGCATCCGCGAAAAATCACGCGCACGTGGCGGTGGTCTCCGACCCCGCGGACTACGGCCGGATCCGGAAAGAGCTCGCCGAAAACAACGGCGACCTCTCGGAAGGTTCCCGCCGCGAACTCGCCCGCAAGGCCTTCGCGAGAACGAGCGAATACGACGCGGCCATAACCAAATACCTCTCGGAACGCGTCTGAGCCTCCCCCGGGGGCGGCCCCGAAAAACAAAACGTCCGGACGACGTTTCGACGAAGCCCGGACGTTTCCCGGTTTTTTGGGGTTTTTTTCGCCCGCCGAATCGGAGCGCCCTTTTTCGGATCGGGGGATTCGTCCCGATTCGGGGGGACCTTTTTCAAGCGGTTTCGTCCGGGAGAAGCCCCTTTTCCTTTCGATGTCTCGCGGGAGGCCTCTTCGCGGATCGCTTTTTCGGGTGAAGAGAGCGGGGCGTTTCGGGAATCCCGGTCGCGATCCACCCGGTCCCGATGTCGCAATCCCCGACTTCGGAACCCGCGGAAAAAGTCTTGAGCCCGCATGACGCCCGTTCCCGAGCCGCGGTGTCGGCCACTCCCGCGAATTCGGCGGCCGTTGTCTTTTTTCGGCCGACGCTTCCACTCTTTGACGCGAGCGGCTTCCTCTTCCGTTGTCCGACATTCTTTCAAACCCCGGACGAACTCCGAATTCACCCGTTCCCCGGCGAATTTTTTCGTCGGATCGACGCGATTGACGTTGAACGAATAATCCGGCGAGGGAAAAAACGTCGTCGTCGTCCCCGGGGCTTTCGACGCAATCCGCCCCTTCCCCGTCACCCGGCTCATCCCGCGGGAAATCAACCGCTTCGGGGAGGTTTTCCCCGCCGGGCTCTCCCGCGGACGCGGTGAAGTCGAAACCGCAATCTTCCCGGAAACATTCTTTGTTTTCGGCTTCGGCGTCCTCAACGGACGCGCGCTCGAATTTTCGGGTGAACGCGGGGGTCGTCTTCTTCTTTTTTCAAAGGATCGCCGCGATAATCGTCCAAAGCGACCAAAAGGGATTTGACGCTCTTGTCGGAAACGTCCTTGACCTCATCCTTCCGATTCGGACGGTCAACCGTTTCCGAAAAGATTTTTCCCGTCGCTTTCCCGGCTTTTCCGGAAAATCTTTCTCCGCGCCGACAACGATGTCCCCGAGGGTCCCGCGCCGCGGGGCTTCCCCGCGCGGGGCTTTTCGGACCCGAAACCGCGGGGGACCGCGAACGGGGCGGGACTAAAGCCCGACCAGGTGCACCGTCTTTCCCCGGGGGAGACTCAGGGTCTTCCAACGGCACTTTTCCTCCGGGCTTTTCAAGCCGTCGAGGTCGAAGGACAGGACCCAGCCCTCGGAAGCCCCCCGGGAGTCCATGAAGGAGGAGAGCTCCTCCGGTTCCCGGAAGGGGGCGGAGGCTCCCCCCAGGGTCGCGAAGATTGGATAAGTCTTGGATTCGCGGCGGACCGCGATCATGAGGCTGTCCTCCCTCACCGCGGGGAAGGTCTCCGGGGCGGGGTCGTCGCCCAGGGCTCTTCTCAAAAAGGCCATCAGGGCCAGGCGGGTCAGGGCCCCGGGGATCTCCCCGAAGGGTTTGAGCCAAGTCCCCGCCCTCTCCTTCCAGTACCTCTGGAACTCCAGAATCAGGGGGCTCGCGAGGATTTCGTCCCCCTCCCGGAATCTGCCCGCGAGGCTCCCGGGAAGGGCCATGTGTTCCGTGAGCGCCCCAAGCGCGAGGTCCTTCACGAAGCGGTTCGCGGGACGAAGATAATCGTCCCCGTCGAGGCTCAGGAGGCCCAGGTCCAAGGCCAGGTTCGTTCCCTCGTCGAACAGGGGCCTTTTCGCCGAAACGCCCGACAAGACCTCCCCCACCGCCTTGAGGACCCCGGGGTCTTTCAGAAAGCTCATGAGGCGGACGAGATGGGCGGGTCTCGACCTCGCGACTCCCAACGCGGCCTCGGCCACCACTTGCCCGGTCACGGGTTTGGCGGTCTCCCCGTGCAGCACGAAGTCCAGGGCCTCGCCCAGGATGGCGTTCACCAGGAAGGGCTGCCCCTCCGTGAGGTCCCAGATCTTGAGCTTGGCCTCGTCGTCGACGAATTGGCCCGTTTCGGCGTTGTGGGCGTCGCACAGGGAGCAAATGTCCGCGAAGGTGAGGTTGGGGAGTTCCACGGTGCGGTAGATGTTCAAAGCGCCTCCCCGGACCCCGCGGTTCCGGGAACCGCCTTTCTTCCCCCGCGCCGTCGGGGCGAAGACGTCCCTCACGCAAAAAAAGACGACGGAATGGGGAAAGCGGTGTCGCGTCCTTTCCTGGAAGCCCGCGAAAAAGACGTCGAAAAAGAAGCGGGCCCGTTTCCGGGGTATGGCGTGAATCTCGTCAATCAGGAGGACCAGGGGTTTGTCCAGGGCGAGGCACAGTTCCCCCAGGATCTCCTTCACGGCCCCCCTCGGGGGCTTCTTCGCGTTCCCGAAGCGGACCCCGGAAAGGACCGGGTCCCCGGAGTTTTCCAGGGCCTCCTTCAGGACCTCGAAAAAACAGACCGTCAGGGCCCCGAGTCCGTTAGCGCCTTTCAGCTCGTGGAAATTCAGGCGGAGGACCCGAAAGCGGCCGTCTATTTCCATCTCCCTCGCCAGTTCGTTCGCCAAGGTGGTTTTCCCGGACCGGTAAGGGGCCTTGATCGCGAAATAGAGCCCGTCTTCCACCATCTGCCTCGCGAAGGGAATCCTGTCCACCGCGGGGACGACGTAATGGCGGGAAGGCTCCGCGGGTCCCCCGGTGTTGAAGAACCTCTGGCCGGGTTCGGGAGCGCGAAATTCTATGGACTCTGCCCGTCGGATAAAACCACCCTCTGAACGCGCTTGACGCGCCCCGGCCAACGCGACCGCCCCGGAGAACGCGGCCGCCGCGGCCGACGCGCGCGAATTTTACGGCGAATGATTTCCAAATGGAAAGATTATACGCGAAACGGATCGATAACTAAGCGAAAATAACATATTTTATTTCCGGAATCAAACGCGAATCCCTCCGAAATCCCGCGAAAATCCCGCCGAGATCCCGCCCGAAGCCCCGCTTTCCCGCCAAACGCGAGGGAAACGCTCCCGGAAAGCCCTCTCCCGCCCCCCTCCCGAAGCCCCCCGGAGACTCGGGAAAAACCCGTTCCCGAAACGACATTCCTCCCCCGGAAACGTCGACTTCGCGTTTATTTGACATTTTTTCCCCGGGGGGGGCTTTTCGGGCCGGAGGCGACCCGCCGGCGCCCCGAAAGCCGCGCCGTTTCGCGGGGAGTCCGGGAGCCGGGCGCGAGACGGAAATTCGTAAAATAAACGCGACGAATTTTTCGCCGATAAGCGTTCGGGGCGGGATTCTCCCGAAGATCTCACATTTTATCCCCTTTTTACAAAAGCGGCACAATTAACTGATTTCTCTCCCCTAACATGTCTTCAGGTTCCGAAGGGGGCCCGCGCGCGCCGACCGGCCGAAAAACGAAGCGCCCCGGGGTCCCCGGAACGAGAACCGAGGCATAAGGAGCGAAAATGATTTCAGTCGAAAATTTAAGCAAAACCTTTTCCGGGACCCGGGCCTTGAACGACCTCTCGCTCGAAATCGAAAAGGGTGAGATGGTGGCCCTGATAGGAGCCTCCGGGTCCGGCAAATCCACTTTAATCAGACACATGTCCGGTCTCGTCGAAGGGGATCCCGATTCCGGGAGCCTCATCCTGGGCGGTCACCTCATCCAGCGACGGGGCGTGGTCTCCAAGCGAATCCGCGAGATCCGCTCCGGCATCGGGGTGGTCTTCCAGGGCTTCAACCTGGTCGGCCGCCTGAGCGTGGAGACCAACGTCACCCTGGGGGCTCTCGGAAGGGCCCCGCTCTGGAGGGCCCTCCTGGCCCGCTTCGACGGGAAGGAAAGGGAGCTGGCCCTCCTCTCCATGGAGAAGGTGGGGATTTTGGAGACCGCGGGGAGAAAGGCCCACACCCTCTCCGTGGGCCAGAGGCAGAGGGCCGCCATAGCCAGAGCCCTGACCCAGAAGGCCGACATCATCCTCGCCGACGAGCCCATCGCCTCCCTCGACCCGGAGTCCGCCCGCAACGTCATGGAGATCCTCCACAAGCTGAACCGGGAGGACGGCCTGACCGTGGTGGTGAGCCTCCACCAGGTCGACTACGCGATCCGCTATTGCCCGAGGACCATCGCCCTGAACGCCGGGACCATCTGCTTCGACGGACCCAGCGTCAAGCTCACCCCCGCCCTCCTGCGGGAGATCTACGGCGGGAACGCGAACGAGCTCCTGGGAATCGAACACGTGACCGAAAAACGCGAGCGCGCGGAACAACGCGTCCCGCGCTTCGAGGAGACCCCCGCCCACTTCGCCGCCGCCGCCCTCTGAGGGCAAACGACCGCGAAAGGGACTCCGGACCCCGTCCCTTTCCGCCCGACCGGTTTTCCGCTTTTTCCCGATGAAATTCAACCGTTTCGAGGCCGCGAACGCGCCCCCGGCGTTTTTCCGGCCCCGGACGACCAAAAACCCCCGTTTGGTTTTTTCGGGCCGCCGACGCGAACCGAATCCCGTTTCGGCGTCCTTTGGGGGATCCCCTCGCCTTTTTTCCCCGGGGCGACCTCCCGGTCGGCCCGGCGGAGGACATTCGTTCTTCCCGCGAGAAAAACAACACCAAACAATCATCGCCAAATCGGCGAAAGGTGCCAACATGCGATCGTTCAAAAACTCTTTATCCGCCTTCGCGCTCTTCGCCTTCGCGGGTGCCCTGGCCCTGGTCTTTTGCCTCGGAACCCCGGCCTCGGCGCAGGAGGAGATAAACTTCGGAATCATTTCCACCGAGTCCAGCCAAAACCTGAGAACCATCTGGGAGCCCTTCCTGGAGGACATGGAAAAACAGACCGGCCTCAAGATAAGGGCCTTCTTCGCCACCGACTACGCGGGCATCATCGAGGGCATGCGTTTCAACAAGGTCCAGCTGGCCTGGTTCGGGAACAAGTCGGCCATGGAGGCCGTCGACAGGGCCCAGGGCGAGGTCTTCGCCCAGACCGTTTCGGCCGACGGCTCCGACGGCTATTACGCGGTCCTCATCGCCCACAAGGATTCGCCGATAAACAATCTGGACGACCTCTGGAAATCGGCGTCCAACATGTCCTTCGCGAACGGCGACCCCAACTCGACCTCCGGCTTCCTCGTGCCCGGTTACTACGTCTTCGCCCTTAACGGCAAGGACCCCAAAACCGCCTTCAAGAGGACGATCATCGGCAACCACGAGGCCAACGCCATGGCCGTCGCGGGGAAACAGGTCGACGTGGCCACCTGCAACAACGAGAACCTGGCCCGACTCGAGGTGACGAATCCCGAAAAGAGGAAAGAAATAAAGATCATTTGGACGAGCCCCTTAATCCCCTCCGATCCCCTGGTCTGGAGAAAGGACCTCGACCCCAAAGTCAAGAAGGCCTTCACCGACTTCCTCTTCACCTACGGACAGGACGGCGACGCCAAAGAGGCCAAGGTTTTGAGCGATCTGCAGTGGAAGGGTTTCAAAAAGTCCACCGACCTGCAGTTGATTCCCATAAGGGAACTGGAGCTCTACAAAGAGAAGACCAATCTCGAGAAGGCCCAGAAAATCACCGACGCCGACAAGAAACGCATGGCCGAGATAGACGCGGCGCTCGCGGATTTGGAAAAACTCAAACAATCCTGATCCTCTTCGCCCGCGAAACCGCGACAAAACAAAAGGAAGGTCCGTTTTGAACGACGAGGGAACGACAGCCGGGATTGAGGTTCTCATGGAAGAACGAAAAATCGAAAAAATCCGCCGCGGATCCGCGAAAAGCACCCCGCGCAAATGGTTGGCGGGCTTTCAACTGGTCCTGGTCCTGGCGTTTCTCGTCTGGTCGTGGAGGGGGGCGGAAATCAGACCCTGGAGTCTCGTCCGGGACTTCGGGAACATGGTCACGCTCACCAAGGATTTCTTTCCCCCCGATTTCAGGCATCTCAAACTCTATTTGGAAGAGATGGCCACGACCATTCAGATAGCCCTCTGGGGAACCCTCCTGGCCGTGATCTGTTCCGTCCCCCTGGGGATCATGTCTTCCGAAAACGTCGTTTCCCGTTGGATCTATCAACCGACCAGAAGGTTGATGGACGCCTGCAGGTCCATCAACGAAATGGTCTTCGCCATGCTCTTCGTGGTGGCGGTGGGCCTGGGGGCCTTCGCCGGGACCCTGGCCCTCTGGATCCACACCACGGGGGTTTTGGCCAAACTCTTTTCCGAAGCGGTGGAGGCGATCGATCCCGCTCCGGTGGAAGGCATTCGCTCCACCGGGGCGGGTTTGATTTCCGAGGTCTGGTACGGCATACTTCCCCAGGTGATTCCCCTGTGGATATCCTTCACCCTCTACCGCTTCGAGTCCAACGTGCGTTCGGCCACGGTCGTGGGCATGGTGGGGGCCGGGGGAATCGGGGTCATCCTCTGGGAATACATAAGGGGATACCAGTACAGAAGCGGCTGCGCCGTCATCATAGTCATAATAGTGGCGGTGAGCGTTTTCGACCTCATCTCCCAATACCTCAGAAAGAAATTCACCTGACGCCCGCCGGAAACCGACAAAGATGAGAAACCGCCTGGCCGTCTACTTCGTTCCGGAAGACGATTCCCCCTTGGGAATTTTCGGGGGAAGACTCCTGGGCCGCCTCCCCCGCGCGGGAACCCCCGTCGAAAGGGCGTCCTTCCCGGGCCCCCGGGGGCGGGGATTCGAGAGGAGCGCGGAAAAGGCCGGACGCTACGGTTTTCACGCGACCCTCGTCGCCCCCTTCGTCCCCCGCGTTTCCGAAAAGACCGTCGCGAACGCGCTGAAAGAATTTTCCAAAACCCGGGAAACGATAAGGATGCCGGGTTTGGCGCCGAAAATCATGCCCGGGCGTTTCGCGGCCCTGGTCCCCGGGGACGCGGTCCCGGAAAGCCTGGGAAAACTCGAAAAAGCCCTGGTGGAAACCATGGACGAATTCAGGGACAAGAGCGTCCCCCCCAAGGATCGGGGCCCCCTCACCGAACGCCAAAAAATCCTCATGAAAAAATGGGGCTATCCTCGCGTCCTCGGGGAATTCCGCTTTCACCTGACCCTCGCCGGCGACGTCGACGAAAACTTCTTCCGGCTCGTCGGGGAACTCATGACCCCCGCCGTCCTCGAACCCTTCGCGATCGATTCGCTTTCCCTTTCCCGGGAAGACCCGGACGGGATTTTCAGGCTCGTCGGGTCCTTCCGGCTCGGCCTCCCCGAGACCGGGGAATCCGGGTGACGG
>JAITKT010000047.1 GCA_031278225.1 Deltaproteobacteria bacterium | reverse complement strand
GTGTCTTCCCGAGGCCGCGCGGACGCGCCCGCGGGAAATGTTAACCCCGGACTCCCCGCGACGGGCCCGGAACCGTCCGGGTTCCGGGCGGGAGTGAGCCCCGGACAAAGCCGCGGGAAAAACGGCTTCGTCTTTTTCCCCGAGTCCGAACGACGCCGGTCGCGCGAAAGCGAGCGTCCCCGAAAACGAAGGGCGCGCGGGCGTCCCGTTTCCCCGCGACCGACTCGAAAAGCCCCGTTTCCCTTTTCCCCCCAATCCCGCCCCGAAACCCGTCCAAAAATCCGCTTTACAATCCCCCTCCGAATCGGCCCTTCCGAAAGTCCCTCGAATCCGCCCCGAAAATCCCCGCGAATCATGGTCACGCGAGGGGGATCCGTGCTACGATGATTTCTTCGGCGCCGATTGGTTTTTCCAACGGAAAAACAAAGTGAATTTTTTACGAATTCCGGTCTTTTTTTGTCCCGGACCCCGAAAACCCCCCGAAGGGGGGTTTCCGGGGTCCGGGGGGTTTTCACCGCAACCGAGTGGGAGATGACGCGATGAAAGTTTTGGCGGTCAACGGCAGTCCCCGTCCCCACGGGAACACCGCGATCATGCTCGAATGGGCTTTGGACGAAATTCAGAAGGAAGGGATCGTGACGGAGCACGTCCAAATCGGGGGCGAAGCCGTCAGGGGATGCAAGGCCTGCGGGGGATGCTCGCGCATGGAGGAGATAAAGTGCGTCCAGGACGACCCCGTCAATCCGATCATAACCAAAATGATCGAGGCCGACGGCGTCATCCTCGGGTCTCCCGTGTATTTCGCCGACATAACCCCCGAACTCAAGTGCGTGATTGACAGGGTGGGATACGTCTCCCTCCGTCACAACAACTTCATGAGAAGGAAGGTGGGGGCCGCCGCGGTGGTCGCGAGAAGGGCGGGTCACGTCCACGCCTACGATTCCATAAACCACTTTTTCGGCATCCTGCAGATGTTCCAGATCGGTTCCCGCTACTGGAACATGGGCGTGGCCCTGGAAAAGGGGGCCATAAGGGAGGATCGGGAAGCCGAGGAGACCATGAGAATCCTGGGCTCCAACATGGCCTGGCTCCTCAAGAAGATTCACGGCGTTAAAGAAGAAGAAGACTGAACCCCCGGGGGGGGGAGCGCGGCGCGTCGGGAAGGGCGCGTCGGCGTCGAATTTTGGCGATTGTTTCTTATTTCGCGGACATCTGTCGTCAATTTCGCCAATGTTCGCGACCGCCGCCATTTTTTCCACCCGAATGTCCCGTCGACCGCGTTTCGCCGCCGGGGCGCGCGAAAGCCCGACGCGGTCCCGAGGGGTTCGCGCGCGTCCCGCGGGACCGCGTCGGGGCGTCGGGGTTTGCCGTTGACATCCGCTCGTTTTTATATTATACAATTTGCTTGGTTAAGCGCGTCTCCCGAAACATCCCGACCTCCCCACCCCGTCTTCCGACCGGCCCGCCCCGCGTTTGGTGACCCGACCTTTTCCGGCGTTCGTCCTCCGCCATCGCGGGACCCGCGGCGATTCGGACGGCTTCCGGTTTCATGAAACCCGGGGGTTTGCGGGGGACCGCGGGTTTTCCGCGCCGGGCCAAAACGGGCCGTGACGGGCCGCGACGGACAATGACGGACAATGACGGGCAATGACTCCCGGCCCGCGGAACGACCGGGTTTCGACGCGCGAGGGATGTCCGGGGGAAAACCGCGGCGGATTCGCGCGGGGGAGCGTTTGGAAAAACAAGGGGACAATCATGGACGGTTTCGATTTCGCGGGCAACGCCAAGGTTTTCTGGTTTGTCGTGGGTTTCGTTTTTCTCATCCTGGAAGTCGCGACCCCCGGTGTCCTGTTCATGTTTTTCGGCCTCGGCGCCTGGGTCCTGCTCGTGCTTCTGGCTTTCGTCCAGGTTCCCGTCTGGCTCCAGTGGGTCATCTTTCCCATAACGTCCCTTCTTTTCCTCGTGATTTTGCGTCAGCGCATCCTGAGGTTTCTGGCCAAAAGGAAGACCCCCAAGATTGACAGCCTCTCCGAGGCCATGGTCTCCGAACGTTATATCGGAAAAGAGGTGGACGTCGTGACGGACGTCTCCCCCGACAGACCCGGAACCGTGGAATTCAACGGCACCAACTGGCAGGGCAGTTCCGGGGCTTCTCTCGCCAAGGGCTCCCGGGCCCGCATCTTAAAGGTGGACGGCCTGACCCTGGTCCTGGAGCCGCTCTCCCCGGCCCGGGCTCAAGAATCCGACCCCAAACCGGAATCCAAACCGGACGCGGAACCCGACGCGGACGCCAAATCCTGAACCCCGAGCCGGCCCCGACAGACGGAAGGACCGCCGCGCCGCGGGCGCGGCGGCCCTTCCGGACAAAACGGAGGACAAAACGCTGACAAAACGCGGGCGAAACGCCTTCGCGACGAAGACAAAAGAACCCTTAAGCGAACCGGAAACGTTGACGACCCGACCCCAATCCCGAACGGGCAGGCCTTTCCGGGGACGTCCGAAAAAGAGAAAAATCAATAAACCCGAATAAGGAGTCATCCCAAATGAACCCCGCGCTGGCCATAATACTCATAGGCCTCGTCATATTCCTCATTTTCCTCTTCGTGAAATACATAAGGGTCGTGCCGCAGAACGAGGCTTACGTCGTGGAGAGACTGGGCAAGTACGCGGGCACCCTCCTCTCGGGCTTTCACGTCCTGATTCCCTTTCTTGACAGGGTGGCTTACCGTCACACCCTCAAGGAACAGGTCATAGACGTTCCGCCCCAGATCTGCATCACGAGGGACAACATCTCCGTCGACGTGGACGGGGTTCTCTACATGACCGTCATGGACCCCCAGAGCGCCAGCTACGGGGTCTCCAACTACTACATGGCCGCGGTGCAGATGGCCCAGACGACCATGCGCAGCGTCATAGGAAAACTCGAGCTGGACAAGACCTTCGAGGAGAGGGAAACCATAAACGCCGAGATCATAAACGCCGTGGACAAGGCCTCCGCCCCCTGGGGCGTCAAGGTGAACCGCTACGAGGTCAAAAACATAACCCCGCCCCAGTCCATCAAGGACGCCATGGAAAAGCAGATGAGGGCGGAGAGGGAAAAGAGGGCCCTGATAGCCGAGTCCGAGGGCGAGAAGATGGCCATGATCAACAAGGCCGAGGGCGACAAGCAGGCCAAGATAAACATCGCCGAGGGCGAGAGGCAAAAGCTCATAAACGTCTCCGAGGGCGAAAAGCAAAAGAGGATAAACGAGGCCGCCGGCCGCGCCCAGGAGATAGAACTCGTGGCCCAGGCCACGGCCCACGCCCTGAAACTCGTGGGTGACGCCATAAACTCCGAGGGCGGGAAGGACGCCGTGTCCTTGCGCATAGCGGAAAATTATTTGGTCGAGTTCGGAAAACTCGCGGGCGTCAACAATTCCCTCATCATCCCCGCGAACGTCACGGACATAGCCTCCGTGGTGGCCGTGGGAAAACAGGTCCTCGCCGCCGGAAGGCCGTTGAATTTGGACAAGTCCTGAGAGGACGGAAAAGACCTTCGGATTTCCGACAAAGTTCCCGAAAGCGTCCGGAAAAACTTGGAGAAGCGAGCGAACCGCTCTTTTCGGAACGCTTGCGGACAACGCCCGCGCGACACCCCGCGCGGGCGTTTTCCGCATCGC
>JAITKT010000488.1 GCA_031278225.1 Deltaproteobacteria bacterium | reverse complement strand
CGCGACCGCGGGCGTCGCGCTCCCCAACCCCCTCTTTCTCGCGGCCAAATACGGCGGCTTCGTCGACCACAACTCCAACGGGCTCCCGGACCCCGGGGAATGGGAGGGCTCCGACGGCGTCACGCCCAGAAACTATTTCGAGGCCTCGAACATCACCGAGCTCCCCTCCAAACTCGAGGACGCCTTCAAGGACATCGCCCGCTCCATCTCCACGGGCACCGCGACCTCGGCCTCCGTGGACACCATCCTGGGAGGCGGGGTCTCGGTCCAGACCCTCTACTATCCCCTCTACGTGAATCCCGACGACTCCTCCCAGTCCCTGCGCTGGGTGGGTTTGGTCTTCGGGCTCTTCGTGGACAAGTGGGGAAACCTAAGGGAAGACAACCATGACCCCGGGGTACTCGACCCGGTCAACGGGGAAGACGGCTCCGAGGGCGATTACGTCGTGACCTTCAACAGCACCAGGGAAGAGTCCGCGAATCCCCCCAAGTGCTACGAGTTCGGTTCCCACATCACCCGCTGCTACACCCCGGACGGCTCCAACAATCCGAAGCCCTTCGAGGTCTTGAACGACAGGCACCCGGCGAACATCCACAGGATAAAACCCCTCTTCGACACGGGACGGTGGCTGAGCCGTCTGGACGACGCGAAACTCCTGTCCGGGAGCCGCCCCGAGCGCTCCCCCGCGAACCTCGTCGGGGGACGGCGGAGGATCTTCTACGGGGCCCCCTCCATGAACGCGGCGGGCATCCCCGAAACCGTCCTCGCGCCCTTCACCCTGGACGCCGCCAAAGAGCTGTCCGAACTGATGCTCCACGACAACTTTTTCGACCAACTCCCCGGCCACAAGGACAAAGTCGAGGCCGCGAAGGCCCTCGTCACCTGGATAACCGGGGTTGACGTCCCGGGACTCAGGTCCCGCGAGGTGGGAGACCCCTGGACCGACAACGCGACCCCCGTGACCTGGAGACTGGGGGACGTCATAAACTCCAAGCCCATCCTCGTCGGGGCCCCGGCCTCCCATTACGACCTCCTCTACAACGACCCCTCCTATCTGGCTTACAAAAACGCCTGGTCCAGAAGAAGGCAGATGGTCTATTTCGGGGGGAACGACGGCATGCTCCACGCCGTGAACGTCGGTTTCTACGGATCCCTCGCCAACGGCAAGGTTTCCTTCACCGAATCCGACCCCAAGGACCCCTCCTCCGTTGCCCACGAACTGGGGGCCGAGCTCTGGGCCTACATCCCGACCTCGCTCCTCCCGCACCTGCAATGGCTTCCCGACCCGGAGTACAACCACGCCTATTACGTGGATCTGAAACCCCTCGTGAACGACGTGAAAATAAACGGCGAATGGCGCACCGTCCTCATCGGCGGCCTGCGGCTCGGGGGACGGCCCATAGAGGCCCCCGACCCCGCGGTCAACAACGGGGAGAGAATCTTCTACGCCGAGGTCTTCGCCCTTGACATAACCGACCCCGAGAGGGACCCGAAACTCCTCTGGCGTTACAGCACCCTGGAGCAGGGCCTCACCGTGGGCATGCCGAGCGTCATAAGCTCGGAGGGCAAATGGTACGCCATCGTGCCCTCCGGTCCCCTGACCGATTACGAACTCTATTACGACAAGGTGAATCCCCTCGAACTGGGGCGCTCCCCCTACGAGGGCGCTTCCAAACAAAGGGCCAAACTCTCGGTTCTGGACGCCGCGACCGGGGTCGAACTGCCCCACTGGGGCCAAAACCCCGACTATCTGACCGCGGACATGGACATGAGTTTCTTCAACAACCCCTTCCTGCCCGTGGCCCAGAAACAGGAAAACCCCTGGACCAACCACACCCTGTATTACGGCCTCACCGTGACCCAAAGCCCCGATTTCTGCGAGGACAAGGGAGCGGTCTACAGGCTTCAGACCGTGGACGAGGTCACGGGAAACCCGCTTCCGACCGCCTCCTGGAAGCTGCGCAAGCTTTTCGACACCGAAAAACCCGTGACCGGGGCCGTGAACTCGACCTACGACAACCGCGGGAACCTCTGGGTGCTCTTCGCGACGGGAAGACTCTGGACCTCCGACGACATCAATCCCTGCTCGACGACCTCGAGCCTGATCTGCGTCGAAAACCATCGGCAATATCTCTTCGGAATCAAGGAGGACCTGAATTCGGCGGGCCGCATGACCTTCAAGGACATGACGGGAGACGCGGGCCTCCTGGTCGACGTCTCGGGGGGCGAGGTTCACAAAAACGGGGGCCTCTCGGGCGTCTCGCCCGTCTCCCGGATAGAGGGTCTCGAGACCCCGCCGACGAGTTACGCGGCCTTCGCCAAAATCCTCAAGTCCCCGAAGACCATCGGCTACAAACGCAGACTGGACGCCGGCCACCTCTTCGACGGGACCTCGTCCCCGAACTATTCGACCGCGACGGCGACCCTCACTTACTCGACCGCGGTCGCGCCGAGCCTCGTCGCCGCCCCGACGGGGGAACACGACTACGAGATGGTCATCACCCAACCCAAGCTCTTCACCACGGGAGCGGGAGTGAGCCTCATGGCCTTCACGAGCTTCGAGCCCAAAAAATCCGGCTGCGGGGACATCGGAAACGGTTACCTGTACCTGGTCGACACCTTCACCGGCCTGCCCGAACCCTCGACCTTCGGAGTGTATTACTCCGGTGACACCCCTCCCCCGTCCGGCCTCGCCCCGGACCGGGTCATGGGCGTCATTTCCACCGGTCCCGGAACGCCCACGGAGGCATTCGTGACCATGGGGGCCGACGGCATAACGGTCTCGGCCTCGGCCCCGGACTTCACGATAAGCTCCATATTCCTGCCCGACCGGGACGATCCGCCCAACAAGGTGACCTCCTGGAAAGAGGTTTTGGACACCGGGTTCGTCATACCGCCCGACGTCATGACCCAAGGCTTAAACTGAGAGAGGGGAGTCCCGGCCGGAGGTCAACCCTTTGGCCGGGCAACCCTTTCGAACAATCCCGATTCGCTTTCGAATTCGAACGGGGAGGGGACGACGGTTCCCTCCCCTTTCTCTTTTCAAGCTCCGGCGAAAGACGCCGTGCCCGGGGAACGTCCGAAAACGGGTTTCCCGCCCCCGCCGGTTCCGCGTAAGAAATGCCTCTTTCGGGGTTTTTCCCTTTCTTCCAATTCGTCTTCATTTATTTTCGCTTCGAAAACACAATCAAAACAATCAGCGCGATAAGAAGAGAAAACTTCATACTTTGGAAATTTTAACGTATGGTGAATTTTACCTTTTTCATGATTTGTTTTTGGCACTCTTTCGAATTCATTAATTTTTTCATAAATTTTGAGGCAGCCTCCGCGAAACGGAACCGGGCCCGGGTTAAGTGAGACAAGCCGTGATTTTACCAATTCACTTTCCGCGCAAGACCGAGAATTCGGTTCAAGAAAAGCCGCCGGGTCCTTTTTGATCATGGTGGACGGGTGAGTCGGACGTCCGCCATCGAGCCGATAACCATGAAATGAACATTTTTCGAAAAAATTAAGTATGGAAATAGGTTTGAATGTTTCGGTTTCGGTTTCGCCGCTCCAATCATAACCGCCATTCGGATCGTCATCGGGATTTTAAGGGTTTTGGCGAGCCAAGCGAGGCGCCCCGGGGGCGACGTCCGGGTCGGCGACGGGAGGGGTGGCGGGAGGCGGCCGTTGGAGGGCCGTTACGGGTTTGGGTGCCGTTCGCGACGTTCCGGTCAGTCGATGAGGTCCACGCGGGTTCCCTTTCTCGCCAGATTGAGAACCGGCTCGAAACTTTGGATGTTCCGGCTGTGCCTCAGACGCAAAAACCTCAGATTCCCGAGACAACCCAAGGGCGAAATGTCCGAGAGGCTCTCGCAGTCCCTCAGATCCAGCCTCAAAAGGCCCTTCAAATTCGCCACGGCCGAAATGTCTTTGAGATTTCGGCACCCTTTCAAGTTCAATTCCCTTAAAGCGCCGAGATTTCCCAAGGCCCCGACGTCCGTCAAATTGACGCAACCGTTAAGATGGAGAGCGCGCAAGCGACGGAGTCCCGAGAGCGTTTCGAGGTCGCTCAAACCCGGGCAACGGTTCAATTTCAGTTCCCGTAACCCGGGCACGCGGGAGATCGGGGTGAAATCCCTCAATTCCGTCAAACCGCTCAAGTCCGCGCGTTTGAGTTTAAAGAGAGAAGAAACGGCTTCGATTCCCTTCAATTCGGGGGATTCGCTCAAGTCCAACGAGTGAAGCGACCCTTTCGACGCGAGAGCGCCGATGTCTTCCAGGTTTGCCGACCGGCTCGCCTTCAATTCGCAAAGACGGTTGAGGTCCCGCGAAAAATCCAGGTTCCGGATGGCGGAATTCCCGCTGACGTCAAGAAACCGGAGATTTTTCAAAGCGGATATCGGGGTCGGGTCGAAAGGACCCGTTCCGTCAGTGGAAAGGCCGGTCAAAAGCGTCAATTCGGAAATCGGCGAAATGTCGGAAATCGAGGGGCAACGGGTTAAGCTCAGGTCTCTCATGAACCGGAGGGCGGAAAGGGGACCGATGTCGGATAAACTCAAGAGATCGGAAAGCTCCAAGTCTTCCAGATTCGTCAGATTGGCGAGCGGTCCGATGTCCGTCAAAACCCCGTTTTCCCCGATTGCGAGAACGCACAATCGTTTCAAATTCGAAAGAGGCGTCAAATCGGTTACTTTCGGCAGATCGGACGCCCGGAGGAAAGTCAGGCCCGTCAAATCCGACAAAGGTGAAAAATCAGTCACTTCGGGCAGGGAAACCAGCTCCAACGTCGTAAGTTCGCCAAGGGACGCGAGAGGGGAGAGGTCGGACGCCCCGGGACAATCTTTCACGATCAGGTCGCGCAATTTATTCGGGTTTTTCAGAAAACCCAAATCGCGGACGTTCTTGAGACGCGACAGACTCAGGTCCGCGAGAGACGGAAGTTCTTTCAAGGGGGAAAGATCGTCAAGGTCGGTAGCTCCCGACAAGCGAATCGTCTCGAGACTCGAGATGCCCGACAAGGGTGAAAGCGATCGGATCCGGGGGCATTTTCGCAATTTGAGCGTTTTCAGTCCTCTCAATTTGCGCAAAGGTTCCAGATCGTCGATTCTTTCGCAACCCGACAAATCGAGCTTTTCGAGAACGTAGAGATTTTCCAGGCCTTCGAGGCTCCTCAACCCGGGGTTGCGGGAGAGGTTCAGGTTCCGCAAAGAGATGAGGTTGGCCAGAGGAACCGCGTCCTCGATTTCGGTCCCCGAAAGGTTAACCGTCTCCGGTCCGCAAATGGTGGATATGACGTCAAGATTTTTCACGCCGCGCGAGTCAGTGACGCTCAAGTGTTTAAGATGACGTAAATTTTTGAGAGGCAAGAGGTCAATGACGTTTTCGCAATCGCCAATCTTCAAAATTTTCAGTTTCTTGAGATGAGACAACTCATCGACGGATTGAAGTTTGGCGTGACCTTTCAAATTCAAAACTTCCAACCAAACGAGGCCCGAAAGACCGCGGAGTTCATCCGCGTCACACGCGCCGTTTAAATTCAATATGCGCAAATATTTCAACTTGCGTAAAGAAACAATGCTTTTCACGTTGGAACAATTTGACAAATCGAGGTAAGACAACTCCTTCAAAGCCGAAACCGGCGCGATGTCGGTGATGCCCCGGCAACCGCTCAAACCCAATACCTGCAGCATGTCGAAGCGGCCGATGTGGCCGATGTCGGAGAGGTTTTTCAAATCTTTCAAGAGCAATACCGCGAGGCGTGATTTTATCACCGTCCCGCCGACGGTCGTTATGTTTTCGTAGCCGCTCACTTTCAAGTGAGTCAAAGAGCGGAGCTTTTCGACGATTTGAAAATTTTTTACGGTTTTTCTTCCCGAGAGCGTCAACTTGGCCAATTTGGAAAGCGGCTCGAGCGTCGAACAATCGTCGAAAGCGGGACAGGCGTTTAAGTCCAATTCAACCAAAGAATGGCATTTTCGAATCGGCTCGAAACTCTTCGTTCCCGAGGAGCCTTCGAGAGACAAAAAACGCAATCTCGGAATTTTTTCGAGAAACCCGACGTCGGTCATTCGATGGCAACTCATCAACGCCAATTTCGTAAGCGCCGCCAGCTTGGAAAATCCGCCAAAGTCGGTAAGTTTTCCAGCCCCGGTTATCAACAGATCTTTAAGAGAGGATGACGGAAGAGCCGACAGGTCCTCCAGATCGGGCATGTCGTAGAGGTACAAAACGCGAAGTTCGCGGATACCGTTCAAAAAAGACAAGTCCCTGACGTTCCTGGGGCCGAAGATCGACAAACCGTTCAAGTCGGTTAATTTCGACACCGGGGAATAATCCGAAACCGGTCCTCGAAGGCATAAGGTTCTGACGTTCAAATGTTTGACGAAATCTATGTCTCCTGGGTTCCCTTGGCTGAAAGAAAGAGTAAGAGAGCGGATATTCTTTTCTTTCAAAAGAATTTCCTTTTCGAATTCCGTCACGTCCAGGTATTCTTGTGTGTCGCGGGTGGTCATCTTCATCTCGGGTTCTTCTCGACTCTTCGCCCGTTCGTCAAAAATCAAAAAACCCCGAAGAGGGGCAATCGCGGAAAACGGCATTGACGCAGATTACCCGAAAACCTCCGCCCGTGTCAAACACCCCCGAAAGCATCGAACGCTTGGAACGCCGCGAACGAAGGGCCCGTTTTCGCGCCGGCGCGCCACTTCCCCCGAACGAACGAGCCCCGAGGGGGACCCGCGAAACGCGGGGGACATCACCGATCGCCCGCGGGAACGCCCGGGACGCGGGAGGGAAACCGGGGGGTTCGTTTTCCGGTCGCGCCCGAAAAGCGTTCGGTTGACCCCGGGACGCGGGGCTTGTTTTCTTGTCATGGCGACGCCAAGACCCGGGCGGAGCGGATTACGCTCTCGAAACGGGCCGTTCGACTTTTCGGGTTTTCCGAAATATCCAAAGGGCGCGTCCTTTTTGTCCGCGGTATTGAGCCCTCCGGGGAATTTCCGCGGGGAACGCGGAGGCTTAAAATTTTTTAAGGGGACTTTCCGGATTCGCGGCGGTCACCCCATGAGGTCAACGTATGTTCCGCTTAAGGCCAAATTCAGAACGGGCTCGAAATTGTCGATGTTTTGGCTGTTCTTCAGGAACAAAAACCTGATGTTCGAAAGACCTCCCAGCGGGAAAATGTCCGTGAGGCTCTCGCAATCGCTCAGATCCAAAAACAAAAGGCGCTTCAGATTGGCGACGGCCGAAATGTCCCCGAGCTTTCGACACCCTTTCATTCTCAATTCGCTTAAGGAGTCGAGTTTTTCCAAGCCCCCGGCGTCTTTCAAATTGACGCAACCGTTAAGTTGAAGCCCCCGCAAGCCGCGGAGTCCGGAGAGCGCTTCGAGGTCTTTCAAACCCCGGCAACGGTTTAATTTCAGTTCCTTCAAGCGCGGCAAGGCGGAGATCGGGGAAAAATCCCTCAATTCGGTCAAACCGCTCAAGTCCAAGTTCTCGAGATTTCCCAGAAAAGACACGGCCCCGATATCCTTCAATTTGCGCGCGCGGCTCAAATCCAATCCGCGAAGCGACCGCGACGACGCGAGAGAGCCGATGTCCTCCAGGTTTTCGAGTTTGCCCGCGCTCAAATGCTGAAGACGGTTGAGATCTTTCAAAAAATCGAAGTCCCTTATGGCGGAATTGCCCCTCACGTCAAGAGCCTCGAGGTTCTTCAAAGCGGATATCGGCGTCGGATCGTAAGGACCCGTGTCCTCCGTCGAAAGGGAGCGCAAACTTTTCATTTCGGAAAGCGGCGAGACGTCTTTGATTTCGCGGCAAAGGCATAAGAACAGCCGTCTCACCGACCCAAGGCGGGAAAGGGGAGCGATGTCGGACAAACTCGCCAAATCGTGAATCGTCAATTCTTCCAGATTCGCGAGTTTCGAGAGCGGGCTTATGTCGGTCAATGCCTTGTTTTTGGCGATCACGAGACAAAACAATCGTTTCATGTTCGAAAGAGGCGTCAAATCCGAGACCATCGGAAGCTTTGACGCGCGCAGCATGAGCATTCCCGTCAATCCCGACAAAGGGGACAAATCCGTCACTTCGGGCAGGGAAACCAACTCCAACGACGTGAGTTCGTCAAGGGACGCGAGAGGGGAGAGATCGGACGCCCCGGGACAATTTTTAACGCTCAGGTGCCGCAATCGCTTCAGGTTTTCGAGGAAACCAAAGTCCCGCGCGTTCTTGAGACGCGACAACTTCAGAGTCGTCAAACCGGAAAGCTCTTTCAAGGGTGAAAGATCGTCCGCTCGATGGCATCCGGACAAGCTCAAGATCTCGAGACCGGAAATGCCCGACAAGGGCGCGAGAGATCCGACCCGGGGGCATTCCGTCAATTTCAAGGTTTTCAGGCTTTTCAATCCGCTCAAGGGACCGAGACCGGAAATCGAGACGCAGCCCGACAAATCGAGTTTTTTGAGGGAAACGAGCGTTTCCAGGCCGGCGAGGCTCTTTAACCCCGGGTTGCGGGAAAGGTTCAGGTTCCTCAAACCGACGAATTCGGAGAGCGATTGGACGTCCTCCGCGTCCGTCCCCGACAAATTCAACGTCTTCAGTTTCCGACCGGCGGAAACGGCGCCGATGTTTTTCGCGCCCCGCGTTTTCGTCACGCTCAGGAGTTTAAGCCCGCGGGCGTTTTTCAAGGGGCTCAGGTCGATCTCGTTGTCGCAATCGCTTATCTTCAACACTTTGAGCTTTTTAAGACCAAGCAGCGGATCCAAAGATTCGAGCGCGGCGTGACCTTTCAGAGTCAAAACTTCCAACCGGACGAGACCCGCGAGACCCGGGAGCTCTTTTTCGTCAAACGAGCCATCCAGTCTCAAGGTCCGCAAATTCTTGAGTTTGCGGAGAGAACGCGAACCTTTCGCGTTCCGACAATCCGTCAAATCGAGGGTGACGAGCCCTTTCAACGCGGAAAGGGGGCCTATGTCCGCGAGGCTCGGGCAACCGCTCAAAACCAAATTTTTCAGTTCGGCGAAACGGCCAATGCGACCGATGTCCGCGAGGGCGGGCAATTCTTTCAAAATCAGAAACCCGAGTCGCGAGTTTTTGACCCCGTCGCCGACGGTCGTTATGTTTTCGAATCCGCTCACTTCCAATTGTCTCAAAGCGGGACCGGTTTCGACGATTCGCGAATTACGGAGGGAGCCTCTTCCCGAGAGTCTCACGGAGACGAGTCCGGAAAGCGGTTCAAGCGTCGAACAATCGTCGAAAGCGACACACCCCCTAAGATTCAAATCCACCACGGAACGGCATTTTCGAATCGAGTCGAAACTCTCCGGCCCGGAAGAGCCTTGGAAAGACAAACAACGCAATCCGGGGAGTTTTTCGATGAACCTGACGTCGGCCAACCGTTCGCAACCTTCCAACATCAATCTAATCATGTCCTTGAATTTGGAAATCCCCCGCGCGTCCGAGAGTCTTCCAGCCCCGGTTATCACCAGGTCTTTCAAAGAAGCGGAGCGGAGACCCGATATGTCCTCCAAATCCGGCATGTTGTTCAAATGCAAATTTTTGAGCTCCCGACAATCCTTCAAAAAAGACAAATCGACGACGTTCCTCGGGTCGGCGATCAACAAAGCGCCGAGATTCGTCAATTTCGACAACGGGGAATAATCCGCGACCGGACCGCTCAGGCACAAATCCTCGACGTCCAAATGTTTGACGAAATCTATGTCTCCCGGGTTGCCGTCGATAAAAGTGAGCCGCAACCTTTGGAAACTCTTTTTTTTCAGGATGATTTTCTTTTCGTCTTCGGTCACGTCGAAGTATTCGTGCGCGGTTTCGTGCTGATTCATCATGTCGGTCCTTATCGAGTTCGTCGAAATTCAAAACCCCGACGACGGGCTGTGGCGTTTCAATGGATTCGATAAGGTTACCCCAAAGCCCGCCCCCTGTCAACGACCCGGGAAGTCCCCGCCCGACGCGCCCTTTTCGCGACCTCCCCCCTTACCGGGAAAGACTCCGGAACCGGGCCCCGAACCCGACCCGAAACCGGGCCGAAACCGGGCCGGAATCGAACCGAAAAACCTTTGAAAGACAAAGACCCGCCGGACCGGTAAAACCGGCGGGATCGATCGGACCGGTCGCGAGCGCTCCCGCGACGCGGCGCGAAAACGGAAAAAATTTTCCCCCGCCCCGAATCACCTTTGTCCGCCGCGCGCGACGACACCGAATTTCGCTGTTTTTTTGCCGATGAATAAATTTTCGGGTTCCCCGGATTTTCGTTCGCCATGGTTCCCCCGGGCGGACGCGAAACAAAAAAAACCTTGACGCGAAACAAGCAATCCCGCCGTTTGCCGGAGCGGATCTGAGATTTCGTTACCGCCGTCATTTTTTTCAAGCGTTCCCGCTCCGGGGTCCGCTTTTCGAAGGACGTTCGGATCGAATCGTCAAATTAAAACATTTACTTCGAAAGTCCTTCTTTCCGCCACCGTCCGCGGCCCGCGGCATCCGCGAAGTCGGACATGTCAATAAAATTTATTTTCCATCGAATGAAAATGCCTCGATTTTTTTCGATTCCCCTTGCAATCCCACGCGTTTCAATCTATCATGATACCGATAAATCCCCAACCGTGTTTTTTTCCATTCGCTAGTTTTAGAAAAAAACGAGGGAAAAACAAATGCCCGAAACCAAATACCGCTCCAAGGTTTTTCTTTTTCTTCTTCCCGCCTTAATCCTCACCCTCACCTCCCTCGATTCCCGGGACGCCCCGGCCGACGACGTCATCAACCTCGACGCCATCGTCGTCACGGCGAGAGGCTACGCCGCGGACGACATCGACATCCCGGGAGGCATCGCCGTCGCGACCGAGCGCGAAATAAACGACGCCGCCCTCCGGGGAAGCGTCGCGGACGTCCTGGACGCCTTTCCGGGGATCTCCCGAACGGGGGAAAGCCCCTACGCCCAAGACATCTCCATCAGAGGACTCTCGGGCTCCTCGATCGTCATCCTCGTTAACGGAAAAAGAGTGTTCACGGCGACCGACATAAACGCCCGCATGGGCTTCGTGAATCCCGCCGACATCGAGCGGGTGGAGGTTTTGAAGGGTCCCTTGAGCGCCCTTTACGGTTCGGGGTCCGTGGGTGGCGTCGTGAACATCATCACCAGAAAACCTTCCGGATTTTCCGAAAAACCGGAGGTCTTCGGGCGAATCTCTCTTTCCGGCGGCACCAATCCCCAAGGCGTCCTCGCGTACGGCCACCTGGGCTTCAATTCCCCCAAGGCGAACCTTTCGGCCTCCTTCGCCCACAGAGACTTCAAGTCCACCCGCGGCTTCGACAGGAATCCCGTGCCCAACAGTCAATACCGGGACGTTTACGGCAAGGCCTCCCTGGGTTTGAAGCCCTCGGACAATCTCACCCTCACGACCGAATTCATCAAGTCCGTCCCCGACGGGGTCGGCATCCCCGGAGGGAACACGGCCATGCCCGACATCGCCCGGATTATTTACCCGGGCGGCGGCTTCACCATGATATCCGAGGACCTGGATCTCGTTTTGGACGGGAAAAACCTGAAACGCCTTCAAGCCGAATTCCACCACACGACCAACAAGCGCAGGGTGAGGATAGACAACGTGGGAGCCGTCCCCGCCCCCCAGCCCCAGCCGATCCTTCTGGAGCCCAAGGCCGACCACGAGACCTTCGGGGGAAAACTCTCCTCCACCTGGGAATTCGGTTCCAACCTCCTCGTGGCGGGAGCCGATTTTTGGACCTGGAAGGTGACCTCTTCCCGCCGCCGCGTGGTCAACCTCGGTGGCACCGATTACGTTTCCGTCGATCACCCCACTCCCCGGTCGGACCAGTTCTCCGCGGGGGTCTTCGTGTCCGACACCTACGAAGCGGGCCCGAAGCTCAGTTTTTATTTCGGCGGCAGGGTGGACGCCCTCCGCACCAAAAACGAGGACCTGTACTTCGTCAATCCCGTCAATTTGTCGGAAAAGCTCCTCTTCGCCGCTCAAACCAACGACGACCTGGGGTGGCAGGTCCATCTG
>JAITKT010000481.1 GCA_031278225.1 Deltaproteobacteria bacterium | reverse complement strand
AAAGGCTTGACATTTGAAGGGGATCGGATATAATCCCTAAACGGTTCCGGGGCGCCCCCCCTCGAAAAGGGTCCCCACGCGAGCCCTTTCATTCCCCGGGAAACGCGAGCCCCGAAGGGCGTTTGCGGCCGAGGAGACGATTTTGGGGACGTAGTGCAGTTTGGCCTAACACGCTAGCTTGTCACGCTAGAGACCGCGGGTTCGACTCCCGTCGTCCCCGCCATCACGCGAAACCTCGTCGTTCCGGGGGAGAAAAAGAAAACCCCCGGGTTCCCGGAAAAGGAACCCGGGGGTTTTTCTTTTTCCCGCCTTCTTTTTCTCGCCTTCTTTTTCGCCCCTTCTTTTTCGCCCCTTCTTGTCCCGCCTCCGATCGCCGGTCACCCCGGCGGAACGGGTTTGGGGTCGTAGTCCATGAGCGAGCCCACGTCCCTGCAGTCCACGCAAACGTTGTCCTCCAAGTCCGTCATGGCGTTTATGAGGATTACCCTCACGAAGGAGCGGAGATTCGAGACCTTCACGGGATAGGTCGCGATTCTCTTCTTCTTCAGATAAAACTCCCTCTTGGTCCCCGAGTGGACGTAGTGGAGGGGTGTCCACAGGGCCCCCTCCTCGTCCTCGAAGACCAGATTGGCCGCGGTGGCGTTGGTGACGAAGGAGTCCTTCACGATTATGGCCTCGTCGGTCCCGGAGAAGTCCAAAATCGCCCTCAGGACATCCCTGTTCCGGGTCTTGTAGCCGAAATCGACGTTGGGAACGAAGTTCACGAGACCCATGGTCTTGACCCCGGAAATGACGTGGGGCTCCACGGTCGAGGACACGATGCCGTCGTCGTAGAGGACCGTGCACTTGTGGAGACCCCTTTCCGGGGGCTTGGGCAGGTTCTTCTCCAAAGACGGCTGATGAAAAGGTCTTCTGAAGAAGTGCCTCACGGTTCTGTCCATTCGGATCGCGTGGCCTTCCAGATTGTGATACCGGCCGTTTTGGACTTTGATTTCTTCTATGAAAAGAGGTTTGGTCATCTTTCGGAAAAGGCCTTTGGCGGGAGCGCGTTTCCCGGGAATCCGGGGGGTTTTCCAAAAAAAGAACGTTCCCGGGGTAAAAATTCACCGCGGCTCGAAAACGGAAGGATTGCGCCGATGTCGGGCGTTCCGCCCTCGCGGGGAATCTCAACGGACGAAAACCCCGAAACGGACGGGGAAAAACGTCGGTTCGCCGCTCGGGTCGGGAATTTTCGGCGCTTTTCGGACGGGTCTTTTCGGCGGATTCGGCGCATGGGGATTCGACCCCCGCGGCGCGCCGGTCCCGGCGTTTTTCCGCGGGGACCGCGGGCGGAATCCGTATCATGATAGTAAAATTCCCCGGGAATTGAAAGCGCGCGCGAATGACCTCGGGCGAATCCCTTCGAAATCGCGGGGCCGGACTCGCGCGAACGCCGAAACCCGGCGTCTTTCGGGGCCGGATTCCCGAAACGGCCCGATTGGGACTCTTTCTCAAACCAAAGTCCCTCCGGGGTCGGGTCCGCGGGAAGCAAGGGAACCGTACCGCCGGGGCCGACCCGATGCCCGGACCCGCGACGACCGCGCGAGTCCCCGGGGAATCGTTTTCGCGCGAACGATTCCGCGGCGTGAAATTTTTCCGGAAAGAAAACAACGGTCCGAAATTCCGTCGCGATTCCGTCGCCATTCCGTCGCGATTCCCTTGCGATTCCGTCGCGGTTTCGACAAACGACCCGTTTTCACCCGCGCGAACGAGCGACGAATCCCGACCTCGAAAAAATTCGGGGGGAGATCGGGAATTTCGAAACGACCGCGCGCTTCCCGGGAAAACGCCCGTCACCCTTGTCTTTCGCGTCGCGCTTCGACCGATTGCGATGGCGTTCGCCGAAACGATTTTCCGCGGGCGTTCGCCGAATCGGGAAGGGTCGTTCCCGAAACCCCGGGAGCTTGACCGGGGGTTCGAAAAGGGCCGTTCGCGCGGACGATCCTCCGGACGCGTTAATCGGACGGGACCTTGGAACGGGTCTTTTTCAAGGCGTTTTCGCGCGAAAAACCCCGTTTCCCTTTGAAAACGCCGGTTTTTCTTGATCTCGACAAAACTATGTGATATTTTTCGATACGGCTCGAAAACGCTTGAATTCCGACATCAACCCGACATACGGGAGGCGCCCCTTCGGCGCCCCGCGTCGCGACCGGCAACTCGGCCGCGAAACGCGCGTCACAAAATTACCTTACCATCGAACGAAAGGCGCATTCTCATGAAAAAACTCTTTTGCCTTCAACTGACGGTCTTCGCGTTTTTCCTCTTTTCGGCCATTGGCGCGCGAGCCCAAGACGCGGCCCCGCCGGCCCAAGGACAGGCGCCGGCCGCGTCGGCCGCGATTATCACCGACGAACCGCCTCTCACCTCGTCCGACATCCAAGTCTACAAGGCCGTCCTGAGTCACACGGTGGCCGCCGGAACCGACGAGAGCAAACTGGCGAAAGTGTACGCGGACGCGGCCCAAGAGACCAAGACGACCGAAGAGCACGCCATCTACGTTTTGTCAAAAATCTCCATCATCCAGGCCATTCTGGCCCAGCCCGATTCCAGGACGGAACTCACGTCCTCCCTCTCCGGGTCCATGGTCCCCACCGACGCCGAGATCAAGCTCGTGAGCGACCATCTGGCCGAACTGTACTGAACGGCGCCCCGGGCCGGTCGGGGATTTCCGGGGGGGCCGGGCGACCGAGAAACAATCAAAAAAAAAGGTCTTGAAACCCCCCCCGTTTCAAGGCCTTTTCTTTTTTCAACGCCCGCCGCGCCGGGACGTCATTTCCCCTCTTTGACTTTGTAGCGGAAGACGCAGGAGTCCTTCCCTTCCATGATGGTCCGCGGCCGTTCCATCTCGAGGTCCGGGGCGTACCCTTCGATGAAGGCCGAGTCCCTCAGGCAGGAAATCACGAGACCCAAGTCCCTCATGCCCAACTCCTCGTACATCTCCGCGTAAACGCAGCGGGTGACCTTGTAGGAATAAGCGGTGTCGGTCAGCTCGGTCACCTCGAGCTCCAGGGCGCCCCCCGCCGACCAGGTGCCCTGAATGGCGGCCAGGGACCTCGTCCCGGGCTTCCCCCCCGTTTTCGCGGCGGCCTTGGCGCCGGCTTCCGCGGCGGCTCTCCTTATGGCCTTGGCGATGGACGCCTTGGCCCGTTCCTCCCCCACGTCCTCGACCAAGGCGTCGTGAACGTGTTTCAGGATCTCGGCCTCTATCCTTCTTCTTTCGAGAAGGGTGACGGTTATTTCCGGGACGCTCGTCAAAACGGCCTCGCTTTTCGCCGGCTTTCGGCTTTATTCGGCGGGATTTTAAAAATCAATGGCGGTCGCGGCGAAGACGGAAAAAAGAGGGGAACGGACGGGTTAGGGAACGGCGCCGGGAAAGGGCGGAGTCCGCGGAACCGGTCCCCGGGGCACCCGATTGCGACCCGATCCTGACCCTTTCGGAACCCCATCCCGACCCGAAAAGAGCCGCCCGTCCGGCATTCGGGGCTCGCGCCCCCGAAACCGCGCGGGCGGCCGGGCTCATCGAAAACCATTGTCAAAACGAAGCGAAACCCCGCCTCAGGCCTTCCAGAGCCCGTGGAGGTTGCAGTATTCCCTCGCGACGGCGGGTCCGTCCCCGGTCTTGAAGACGGCCTCGGGGGCTTCCCCGGGTTTGAGGTGTTTGAGATGAGTGATTCCGTCGACGGTGAGCTCTATCCACTGTATGAAGTGCTTTTCCTCCATGGGATGGGCGACCGATCCCACGGTGACCTTGTAACCGCCGTCCACCTTGGTGACCACGGGGACGTGCTTTTCTTTGGCCCCGTCCGAGGTGTTCTCGGTCAGAAGAACCATGGGGGCCCCGCAACAGTCGGGGGCGCAATCGTCGGCGGTCATGACCTTGAGGGTCAGGGCGCATTTGGGACACTTGAATATCTGATTTATTTCGGACATGGGAATCCTTTCGAGGGGTAATGTCGGATGGTTCGCGACGGGTCCGCCCCCGGCCGCGGTTTTGGCCATGGCCGGGGCCGACCCGCCCGGGACCGGGCCCTTTGTTCGAACCGAAGGGCCCGGAAACATAAAAAAAAGTCGAAAAACCAAAGGGTTCCCTGGAGGCCTCTTTTCAGAGGCTCCCCAGGACCTCGAAATAGGCCTTGGCGTGGGCGCAGGCCGGACAAAGATCCGGGGGCTCCAGGCCTTCGTGGACGTAGCCGCAGTTGCGGCAGCGCCAGGTGACCTTCTCCGTCTTCTTGAAGAAGGTGCCTTCCTTTATCTCCTTGAGATTGGCGAGAAACCTCTTCTCGTGAAACTCCTCGGCTATGGCGATGTTTCTCATGGCCGTCGCCACGTCGGGAAAGCCCTCGCTCTTGGCCACGTCGGCGAAGCCGGGGTACATCGTGGTCCACTCGTAGTTTTCGCCCGCCGCGGCCGCGGCCAGGTGCTCTTGGATGCTCCCGATTACGCCGGCGGGGAAATCCCCCTTGACGCCGGCGGTTCCGCCCTCGAGAAATTTGAAAAGCCTTTTGGCGTGCTCGCACTCCTGATCGGCTATCTCCAGAAAGAGGTCGGTCACCTTGACGTAACCCTCCTTCTTGGCCACGGAAGCCGCCATGGTGTAGCGGTTGCGGGCCTGGGATTCGCCGCAAAAGGCGGTCAATATGTTGATTTCCGTCTGCGTTCCCTTGAGACTCTTTGTCATGACGGGGTTCCTCCTCGCTTTTCGTTGTCCCCGGAAAGAAGGTTCGCCTCTTTCGACGGGACGGATGTGGGGTCGAAACGCCGGGACCGCGTTCCTCCCGATGTCAATCCGATGTTTGAAGTCGAAGACCGATACGCTTCGAAAATTATATTTGAGGGTTTTTGACTTGTCAATAAAACCCCCTTTTCAATCGAGGCGCGGGCTCGTTCCCGAAAGGCTTTCGAACGCGGGCCCTCTCGTCCCCCGCGTTCGCCCGCGAACCGCGGGTCTTGCCCGCCGGGGCTCCCGGAAAACGCCCGGCCCCCCGGGGGGTGCCCCGAAATCCGGTAACCCCGTTCCCCCGGAAAAAACGCGGTAACCCCGTTCCCCGAAAAACAAGCCGCCCGCGTTTCGGGAATGGCGGGAAACGCGCGCTGACGCGAATCTTGGAAATTCCCTCCCGAACCCCCTCGTCTTCGAAGCCGAGTCCTTCGCCCCGGGCGTTTTCTTGACGTTTTTCGGCGCTTTTCCCCCGCGTCTTCCGATTTTTCAAAACCGCCCCCGCGAATTTTACCGCTTTTTACCGCCGAAGCCCGACGGAGCTTCGCGCCGTCCCGTCGCCGCGGGAAACAAACCCGGACCG
>JAITKT010000469.1 GCA_031278225.1 Deltaproteobacteria bacterium | reverse complement strand
ACGAGGGCCAGGAAAACCAGGGGGTAAAGACCCGGCTTGGGAAAGGAGAGGGTCAGGAGAAGGGCCCCGACAACGCAAAGAAGAAGGGACGTCAGGGGACGGAAGCCGGTTTCGGGGTCGCGATTCCTCGGAAATGCGGGCATGCTGGGGAAAACTCCTTTGGCGCCCGCGGGTTCGCGGGGGGTTTCGGGGGGGCGATTCGCGATGGCGGGGTCGGGGGATCCGTTCAGGGCACCACCACCTCCATCATGGCGGAGGCGAGTCCCGAACCTATCCCCGCGAGGAGGACGGTCCTTCCCTTTTTCAGGAGACCCCGTTCCCGGGCGAGGTCCAGGGTGAAGGGGACGGCCACGGGTCCCATGTTTCCGTGGTCGGGATAGGTCTTCGCGATCTTCTCCCAGGGGAGACCCAGGGCCAGGGCGAACTTCCTCGTGTTAATCTCGCTCACCTGGTGACACACCACGAGGTCGAAGAGCTCCGGGGTCCAGCCGTGCAGTTCCCGGCCCAGGTCGAAGGTCTTTTTGGCGAGGGCGACCCCCTTCGCGAGCAATTCCCCGGAGTCGGTCACCATGCCCTCGTGGGATCCCCTGCAGAGGCGGTTGGAGGCGGGGTCGGCTTTTCTCACCATCCTTCTTATCCGGGGGGCGAGGGGGTCTTCCTCCGTCCTCCCCAGGAGGACCGAGGCCCCCCCGGACCCCAGGGTCAGGGTGGCGAAGTTTTCGAAAAAACGCTCCCTCGTCGCGTCCCCGTCCCCCAGGAGGGCCTCCACGGTGTTCTCGAGGACGGGTCTCGCGTTTTCCCCCGCGACGACGAGTGTCCTTCGGGAGATCCCGTGCTCTATCTGGAGGGCGCCCAGAAACATGCCCTCCATGAAGCCCAGGCAGGCGGACCCGAGGTCCAGGCTCGCGACGTCCTCCCCGAGCCCCAGTCTCTCGTGGATGGCGGAGGCCGTGGAGGGCTCGAGGAAGTCCTTCCCCACGGAGGCGGAATAGAGAAGGTCCACCTCTTCCCGGGGGTATCCGGACTCCCCGAAGAGCTTCTCCGAGGCCAAAACCCCCCCGAGAAGGGTCTCGGAACCCCTGGGGTACAGACGGCGGGAGTCTATCCCCGTCATGTCCCCGATTAACCCCGCGGGGAGCCTCAGGCGGGAGAGGAGGGGCGCGAGTATCCTTTCGAGGTCCCGGGTCGCGAGCCTGTCGGGTCCCGGGTCTCTCGCGGTGGCCAGGATGGCCACTTTTTCGAATGTCGGACCTGGTCGCATGGAAATCCGGCCATTTGGAAGGGAAGGGATAGTGTGATATATTTTTTCCGCGGGAAGACGGGCGGAAGATCGTTCGGGGGATCGTCCCGGGACCGTCGCGGGACCGTCGCCGGATCTTCGAAGGGCGATCGGGTCCGGACGAACGGGTCCGGAACGCCCGGGTTTCGGAACGTCGGGATTCGAACGCCCGACGGGGGGAGGCGGATAAAGAAAAAGACGAAGAGGGGGGCGCGCCCCCCCGTCGTCGTCGAAAGTCGTTCGCGATCGAACAATCTTTAAGGGCGTCCGGGCCCCGGACGTCCCGAAACAGCCGGGGAAAAGGACCGAGTGGAAATTATGACGGAAACCGTGAATCTTCGCAAGACCAAAATAGTCGCGACCATAGGTCCGGCCTCCCGCGCCCGGGAGACCCTGAGTCTCATGATCGACGCGGGGCTGAACGTCGCCCGCCTGAACTTCAGCCACGGGGACCACGAGGGTCACAAGGCGGTCATCAAAAACATCCGGGAGCTCGCGGCCGAAAAGGGCCGGGAAGTGGGGATCCTCCAAGACCTCTCCGGGCCCAAGATAAGGTTGGGGGCCATTTCCGAAAGAAGGCTCGAAACCGGGGACAAGATTCGTCTCGTGGTCGGACAGGGGGATTCCCCCGACTCCAACGTCCTGACCGTCAACTACGAGTACCTGACCTCCGACGTGGTGGTGGGGAGCAGGATCTTGCTCGCCGACGGGACCATGGAGCTCCGGATAACCGGGGTCGACTCCGACGGGGTCGACGCCGAGGTTCTGACCGGGGGGACCATAAGCGCCCACAAGGGCGTGAACCTCCCCGACAGCAACCTCTCCGTCAAGGCCTTCACCGAAAAGGACAAGTCGGACCTCATCTGCGGCCTCGAGTCCGGGGTGGATTTCGTGGCCATGAGCTTCGTGAGGCACGAGGACGACCTCCGGCCCGTGAAGGAAATGATCAAGAGAAGCAGTTCGCCTCCGCTTTTGATAGCCAAGATCGAAAAACCCCAGGCCCTGGGGAGGCTCAAGGAGATCCTGGACTTCGCGGACGGGATCATGGTCGCGAGGGGGGATTTGGGCGTGGAGATGGCCTTGGAGGAGGTCCCCCACATCCAGAAAAAGCTCATCCAGTCCGCGAGGAGGAGGGGCAGGCTCGTCATAACCGCCACCCAGATGCTGGCCTCCATGGTCAGCAGCCCCAGGCCCACGAGGGCCGAGGTCACGGACGTGGCCAACGCCATCCTGGACGGCACGGACGCCGTGATGCTCTCCGACGAGACGGCGGCCGGGTCCTTTCCCGTGGAATCCGTGGCCATGCTGGACAGGGTCGCGAACGCCACGGAATCCAGGATCGATTCCGACCGTTTTTTGAAGGAAAACACCCATCCCTCCCTGGACCCCATGGGGGCCTCCATCACCAAGGCGGTCTCCATCCTCGCGAACGAGCGCAGCGCCAAGTGCATCGTCGCCATCACCCAGGGGGGTTCCACGGCCCGTCTCATAAGCCATTTGAGGCAGCAGACCCCCATCGTGGGAATGACTTCCTCCAGGACCACCTACCGGCAACTGACCCTCTCCTGGGGCGTGATCCCGGCCCTGGTCCAGCCCTGCGACTCGATCATGCTTTTGGAGCAACTGGCCTCGGAGTTCGCGGTGAGAAACAAACTCGCCGCCAAGGGGGACGTGGTCTTTCTGACCTGCGGCTATCCCCTCCAGACCTCCGGAACCACGAATCTCATCAAGCTTTTGGACATAGGGGAGACCTGCTGAGGGGGGCCGGACGGACGTCCGCGGCCGGGTCGCGGGGGAAAAGCCCCGGGGGCAGCCCCCGGGGTTTGACGGAAACAATGGCGGGCCCGAAAAGAAGCTCCCCGGTTTTTCGGCCGCGGGGCCGAAATCCGAAAACTTGACGCCCGGACCCCCGTTTGGAGGGCCCGGGCGTCGCCTTCCCCGGATCCCGGCTCCGAACGAGGGCGTCGAACGAGGGCGTCAAACGTCGCTTCTGACGAGGGCGTTCCGGCGACGGCGTAGCTCGGGATCTCCCTTTTTTTCGGCCGCGTCCCGCGAGGGAGAGCCTTTTGACGGGCGCTTTCCGCCCGGGTCGGGAACGAATCTCCTCCGCGACAAGTGAAAATTTCCCCCCGGGCGCGATAATGTCGGGGGGTGGGCCGCGGGACCCGGCGGAGAGCCCCGCGCGGGAAACCCGGGGGCGTCCCCCCTCGCTTTTTTTTGGCAAGATTTTTGAATGTCTTTCGGGGACGCGCTTCCGTTCCACCCGTCCCCCGGTTTTTTCGTTTCCGGACGGATTTCGCCCGATCCGTCCGGCCCGATCGACCCGGCCCGATCGACCCGATCGACCCGGACCGCCGCGCCCGGTCCCGCCAGGCCCCGCCCGGCCGTTTCAGGACCGGGGGAAAAGAGCCGATAAGTAACCCGAGGCGAAACTTTTTTCATTCAACGACCAGGAATCCTTCGAAAGCAAAGACCCATGTCCAAAACAAAAGATATGCCCAAAATTTTCGTCCGGGTGCCTTCCCCGGACCAATACGTACACATCAGAGTGAGCCCCCCGTCCAGCGTGATGGATATCAAAATAGGCTCGGACGGCGAATTTCTGGAGTTGAAGATAAGCCCCAAGGGCAGGGAAATACAGGTGAGGGTTTTGCCGGAAGAGGACGCCGACAACGACGAAGACCTTCCCGCCGGGTCGGGCGGCAAGCTCAAGCCGCCCGGGGCGGCGGGGGGGCCCGGCCCCGACGCCGAGGCCCCGTCCGTTTCCGGGAAAGACCCGACGCCCCTTTCCGGGCTGACCCAAGCGTCCCCCGGGGAAGCGGTCGAGGAAGCGCCCGGGGAAGAGGCGCGGGAAGAAGCGGCGGCGGAAGAAGCCGCGGTCGCTGAAGTCGCGAGCGAATCCGCGCGGGTGACGCTCGAGAAGGCGTCGGAGGAGATTTCCGAAGAGACCGCGGAAGAAGCGCCCGAAGAGCGGGAAGAGGAACGCGCCGGGGAAACGGCCGAAACTGAAGAAATCGAAGAGCCGCGGGAAGAGGAAGACGGGACGGAAGCGCCCGCGACGTCAACCGCGGGGACGGTCGAGGCGGTCGGGACGATCGAACCGGTCGAAACCGCGGAAACCCTCGAAACCATCGGAGAGGTCGAAGAGGCGGCGGAGGCCGCGGAGCCGGAAGAGGTCGAAGCGGTCGAAGAAGCCGAAGAGACCGAAGAGGTCGTCGAAGAGGAAACGGAAGAGCCCGTCGAGTTCCTTTCCGGGGATTCCGGGGACCTTTCCGAAGGCAAGGCCGGAACGACTTTTCTGGACGTGGAGCTCCCGGACCTTTCGGGCGAATCGATAAATCTCGAGCGCTCCGAGATCCGCGGTCTTTCGGAGGGGCTTTCGGACCCCGCCGGGGGGACCGAGGTCTCCTTGGTGCTCACCGAACCCGCCGCGTCTTTCGCGGAAGAAAAGGGGAAGGACCGGATAGGGGTTTATCCGTCCGAAAAGCGTTTTCCCCAGCCTCAAGTCATACCCAAACCGGTGGATCCCCTGACGGGGGAACCGGTTCCCGAGGAGGATTCCTCCTTTCCCCTCGCCACCGCTCCCTTGGCTGAAGAAGAATCCCCCGGGGCGGAGAGCTCGACCAGGGAAAAAGGGAAGGCTCTGGTCAAGGCCCTCGCGGACGAGTCTGGGGTGGAGCTCTCGCTTTTCAAAAATCTCGACAAGCTCATATCGGTCGATTCCCCCGAAATCGAGGCCAAGATCCTCGAGTCCCTCTCCGTGGACGAACAGAACGACATGGAGGAGCTGAGGGAAGCCGACGAATTTTCCGAAACCGACGATTCCGACGGATCTCACGCGAGCGATCTGAACTATGATTTTCTCGGGGTGACCAAGGACGGAAAAGACAACGTGCTGGAGATTCCCGAGAATCCCGAGCCCAGCGGCATCAAAGCCCTGGACATGGCGGACGGGGAAAATCCCTGGGGCTCCAACCCCGTGGCCGAGGCCATGGCTTCCTTAAACGCCCTGGAAGAGGAAAACAGGAGAAGGGTCAAAACCCCCGGGGGCAACGGATCCGCGATTGATTCCGGGGCCTCCCCCGACGACGAAGTTGACCTCCCGGACGAGGGGGACGACATGGACGCGGACGAAGACGCCGCCGACGATTTGGATTACGACGAAGAGGGCGGGGCCGGCGATCCGGGTGATTTGCCCGACGACGGGCCCGACCCCGTTTTGAGCTTCAACTCCGCGTCGGAACTCTCCGCCGCCATCAAGACCCTCGCCCCGGAGCCGGAACTGGCGGTCGGGGACGACGTTTACGCTGACCCCGCGGACGTTTCGGACGAAGAACCGGACGAAGAACCCGCGGAGGAACCGGCGGTCGAAACTGCTCAAGGTCCGGATACGAAACCCTTCCGCGCCAAGGGCTACGAGGTGGAGCTGGGCGACGACGAGGACGCGGACGCGGATTCGGCCGAAGACCTCCGGCACGACCTTTACGACGAGGGGGACGACGACCGCGAGGCCCTTTCCGGAGCGGACCCCGGCTCCGAAACGGATTCCGTCGCGGACCAGGATACCGAAACCGGCGACGCGGACGGGGAAGCGGACGGAGAAGAGGACAATGAAGCGGACGGGGAAACGGAAGACGAGCCCGACGAGGAAGACACGTTCACGGTGGAAAAGGGAATTTTGAGACCCAACGGATCCGCCCCGACCAATGGCTCGGTTTTGCCCGACCTCGAGGGGAAAAGCCCGGGGAGCGCGGAAGAATCTTTGGCCGCGAACGAGGCGGAAAGCCCGGCGGGGGAAGAGCTTTCGGAGCGCGACGGGGAACCCGAAGGGGAACCCGGGGCGGAAACGGAA
>JAITKT010000440.1 GCA_031278225.1 Deltaproteobacteria bacterium | reverse complement strand
TTTGCGGGGGGGGGCAATCGCCCCCGGGGGACTTTTTTTTTTCAAATTTTCGCGCCCGCACTTTTTTTCAACATTCCGCCGCCGCGACGCGGGCCGTCCCGGCCCGCGGCGCGGCGGCGACATCGCCGTTCGCGACGCCACAAGGCTTTCGACATAACATGACATTCAAACTTTACGACACGCTTTCGAGATCGCTCACCGACTTCAAGCCGATCCGCCCGGGCAGGGCAAGTCTCTACGTCTGCGGACCCACGGTTTACGACCACGCCCACATAGGCCACGCCAGGGCTTCCGTGGCCTTCGACGTCCTCGCGAGACACCTCAAAGCCTCGGGTCACGAACTCGACTACGTCCGCAACTACACGGACATCGACGACAAGATAATCGTCCGCGCCCGGGAAAGGGGCCTGGACTGGAAGGAGATGGCCGAAGGTTTCATAAAGAGCTTTTCGGAGGACATGGCGGAATTGAACTGCCTCGAACCCACCCGCGCCCCCAGGGCCACGGAATACATTCAAGAGATGCTGGACGACATTTCCAAGATAGTCGAAAACGGCCACGCCTACGTTCTGGACGGGGACGTCTACTTCGACGTTGCTTCCCTCGAGTCTTACGGGAGGCTCTCCGGAAGGGAGATCGAGAGCGCGGAACCGGGCGCGAGGGTCGAGGTGAACGACAGGAAGAAGAATCCCGCCGACTTCGCCCTGTGGAAGGCCTCCAAACCGGGGGAACCCTCCTGGCCGAGCCCCTGGGGACCCGGAAGACCCGGCTGGCACATAGAGTGCTCCACCATGAGCGCCAAACTCCTGGGCGACAGCTTCGACATCCACGGGGGAGGGCAGGACCTGGTCTTTCCCCACCACGAAAACGAGATGGCCCAGTCCGCGGCCCTCGGGCGCCCCATGGCGAACATCTGGACCCACAACGGATTCGTGAACATCAACCGCGAGAAGATGAGCAAGTCCCTGGGGAACACCTTCAACGTCAAGGAAATATTCAAGCTCTTCCCGCCGGAGGTCCTGAGGTTTTTCCTCCTCTCGAGCCACTACAGGGGACCCGTGGACTTTTCCGACGAGGCCCTGAGGGAGTCCTCCAGGGGCTTGGAGAGGATCTACCGCACCGTCGAGGCGGCCTTCGACTTTTTGGGGATCCCGGGGGACGGGGCCCCCTCGGAGCTTCCAACGACCGACGGGGAGGGCGAAATCCCGGAGGCCGCGGTTTTCCGGGAAAAATTCTCGGAAGCCCTGGACGACGACTTGAACACCTCCGGGGCCCTGGGGCACCTCTTCGACGCCGTGCGGCTCCTCAACAAAAAAATGACCGCGGGGGACAAAACCGCCGCGAAAAGCCTTTTGAAAGTCCTCTTTTCCTTCGGGGACGAGCTCGGGCTCAAATTTTCCGAGCCCCGGGCCTTTTTGAAACGCTTCGGGGAGATAGGACTCGCCCGCTTCAAGGGCGAAACGGAGAACCGCTCCCCGGAACTCATAGAGGAGATGGTCGCGGAGCGGGAGAAGGCGAGATCGAGGAAGGACTGGACCGAGGCCGACAGGTTGCGGGACGAGCTCGCCAAATTGGGGGTCGTCCTTGAGGACAAGGGCGCCCAAACCTCTTGGCGCTTTTCCTGAAGATGAAAAACGAATTCAAACTCGTGAGCGATTTTTCCCCCCGGGGCGACCAGCCCAAGGCGATAAAAGAGCTCTCCGAAAACATCCGCCACGGGGCCAAAAACCAGGTGCTCCTGGGGGTCACGGGATCCGGGAAGACCTTCACGATGGCGAACGTCATAAAGGAAGTCGGTCTTCCCTCCCTGGTCCTCGCCCCCAACAAGACCTTGGCCGCCCAGCTCTACGAGGAGTTTCGCGGCTTCTTTCCGGACAACTGCGTGGAATACTTCGTTTCCTACTACGACTACTATCAGCCCGAGGCCTACATTCCCCAAAGCGACACCTTCATAGAAAAAGAGAGCCAGATAAACGAGTCCATCGACAGGATGCGCCATTCCGCCACGAGAAGGCTCTTCGACAGAAGGGACGTGGTAATCGTGGCCTCGGTCTCCTGCATCTACGGGCTCGGGTCCCCCGAAGCCTACTACGGGCTCATGCTGCATCTGGAGACGGGAGTCCCGAGACCCATGGAAAACGTGCTCGCCCGCCTCATCGAGATGCAATACGAGAGAAACGACGTTGATTTCCACAGGGGCGTCTTCAGGGTGCGGGGGGACATCCTGGAGATATTCCCGGCCTCGGAGGAAGACGAGGCGGTGAGGATCGAGTTCTTCGGCGAAACGGTGGACAGAATTTCCCTGACCGACCCCCTGACCGGAAAGGTCAAGAAGAGTCTCCTCGAGGTCATGATTTACCCCGGAAGCCACTACGTCTCCACGAGGGAAAACCTCGAGCGGGCCATGGACGGCATAGCGGCGGAACTGGAGGAAAGGCTCGTCCATTTCGAAAAAAACAAAAAACATCTCGAACGGCAGAGGATAGCCCAAAGGACCAACTTCGACCTCGAGATGATGAGGGAACTGGGCTGGTGCCACGGGATAGAGAATTACTCGAGGCACCTGACCGGAAGGGCGCCCGGGGAACCGCCCCCGACACTCCTCGACTACTTTCCCGACGACTTTCTCCTGATCGTGGACGAGAGCCACATCTCCGTTCCCCAGGTGAGGGGCATGTACAACGGGGACAGAAGCAGAAAGACCACCCTCGTGGACTACGGTTTCAGGCTCCCCTCGGCCCTCGACAACAGGCCCCTCACCTTTTCCGAGTTCAACCGGCGCCTTTCCCAAACCATCTACGTCTCCGCGACCCCGGCCGAGTACGAGCTGGAACTCTCCCAGGGGCTCGTCTCGGAGCAGGTCATAAGACCCACGGGACTCACGGACCCCCCCATGATCTTCAGGCCGGCCCGGGGGCAGGTCGAGGACCTCCACGAGGAGATAAAGAAGAGGACGGCCGCGAACGAAAGGGTTTTGGTCACCACCCTCACCAAGAGGATGGCCGAGGACCTCACCGCCTACCTCGCGGAACGGGACGTGAAGGTCGGTTACCTCCATTCGGACGTGAAAAACCTCGAACGGGTCGAGATCGTGAGAAACCTCCGCTCGGGCGAAATCGACGTCCTCGTGGGGATAAACCTCCTCCGGGAAGGCCTGGACCTTCCGGAGGTGTCCCTCGTGGCCATTTTGGACGCCGACAAAAAGGGTTTTCTCCGGTCCACCCGCTCCCTCATCCAGACCTGCGGGAGGGCCGCCCGCAACGCCAACGGCGAGGTAATCCTCTACGGCGACTCGGTCACCGACTCCATGACCGAGGCCAAAAGGGAGACCGAGAGAAGACGGGAAAGACAAAAGGAATACAACGAGCTCCACGGCATCACCCCCGCGACCGTGAAGAAAAACATCACCTCCCTTTCCAACACCGCCTGGGAGAAGGACTACGTGTCCGTTTCCGCGGACGCGGCCCTGACCAAGGACCTCGAGAGCGTTCTTCCCGGGAGCGCCTTAAGGGAACTCTTCGGCGAAGCGGACGGAAAGAAGGGCGGCCGGGGGAAAAAGGCCGCCAAGGGCGGGGACGCCCCCGGGGGCGGAAAACGAAAGACGGGCGGGGACGGCGGACGCGTTTCCCCGGAGGCCATCCCGGCCATCACGCGGATCCTCAAAAAAGAGATGAAAAAGGCGGCGGCGGACTTGGATTTCGAAAGGGCGGCGATGATCAGGGACCGGATAAGGGCCTTGGACAACGCCTCCTTGAAGCTGGGGTGAAACATGATCTGGAATTACAGGGGTTACGCGGATCCGGACGAGGCGAGACATTTGAGCCGCGAGTTGGGGAAACCCTTCAAATACGGCCAGTTTCTCATAGCCCGGGGCATGCGGGACCTCAAGGACATCAGAAAATTCACTTCCCCGGACCTGGGCGAGCTCCCGCCCCCCGAGACCATGCCCGGCATGAAGGCCGCGATTCGGGAATTTTTGAAGGCCAGGGCCGAAAACAAAACCGTCGCGATCTCCGGCGACTACGACGTGGACGGACTCACCGCGACGGCGGTCTTGACGAAAATCCTCGCTTCGTTGGGATACGAGGTCATAAACCACATCCCCAACCGTCTGGAGGACGGCTACGGCTTGAGCCCCAAGGCCGTGGAAAATCTCCACCGTCTGGGGGCGGGATTGCTGGTCACGGTGGACTGCGGGGTTTCGGACATCGACGCCGTCAGGGCGGCGAACAGGCTCTCCCTCCCCGTGGTCGTGACCGACCATCACAGGCTTCCCCCGGAACTTCCCCCGGCCGCGGCCATCGTGAATCCCCACTTGGGCGGGGGCTGGGAAAACTCGCCCCTGGCCGGGGTGGGGGTGGCCTTCATGCTCGCCTGGGCCCTCCAGAGGGAGCTTTTCCTCAAGGGTCTGGTCAAAAGCGTCGACCCTCCGGTGAAGGATTACCTGGCCCTGGTGGCCCTGGGCACCATCGCGGACATGGCCCCCCTGGTCGGGGCCAACCGGG
>JAITKT010000378.1 GCA_031278225.1 Deltaproteobacteria bacterium | reverse complement strand
CCCCCCAAAAAAAACGAACCCCCGGGACGGAAACGCGAACAAGGGAGAAAACATGACCTCGGACACCGTTAAAATCATCAATCATCAGGGCATGCACATGCGCACGGCGAACATGATCGTCGAGGCCGCGAAGCCCTTCGAATCCAAAGTGACGCTGACTTTCAAAGGAAAGGACATCCCCGCCAACACCCCCATCCTCATCATGGCGGCGGGCATGAAATTCGGGGACGAGGTGGGCATCAAGGCCGAAGGGCCGGACGAGACGGAGGCCCTCGCGGCCGTGAAGAAGCTCTTCCTGGACAGTTTCTGCGAATAGGAGGCTCCTCATGATCAAAGGCGTGCCGGTTTCCCCGGGGACGGGGCTGGGGACGGCTTTTGTCCACAAAGAGGCGAATCTCGACTGGTCTTCGAGGACTTTCTCGGGCGCCGACGGGGAAAAGAAGCGTCTCAAGGACGCCATGGAGATTTTCGCGAGAGATTCCGAGGCCCTGGCCGAGGACCTCAAGGTCAGGGTGGGGCAAAAGGAGGCCGAGATAGTCTCGGGCCACGCGCTTCTCCTGGAAGACCCCTACCTCAACGAACTCATGAACGCGGCGATCGACGGGGGCGAGGTCGCGGAGGCGGCCGTGACGAAGGCGACGGACGAGGTGGCCCGGCTCTTTCTCTCCATGGACTCCGAGATGATGAGGGCGAGGTCCCAGGACATGCGCGCCATAAGAGACCGGATGCTCAAGATCCTCCTCGGCGCCGAAACCGCGAATCCCTCCGACATCCCGCCCGGAACCGTTTTCGCGGCCGACGAGCTCACCCCCTACATGGCGACGGGCTTCAAGAGGGAGAACATCGAGGCGATTCTCACCAAGGCCGGGGGGAAGACAAGCCACAGCGCCATTCTCGCCAGAGCCATGGGCATCCCGGCCGTCATGGGGGTCGGGGACGCGCTCGACTCCGTCAAAGACGGGGACTTCGTCGCGGTCGACGGGGACGCCGGGACCGCCGTCGTTAACCCCCCGGAGGAGACGAAGGAACTTTTCGAGGCCAAAAAACGGGAGTGGCTGGCCCACAAGGCCGCCTTGAAGGTCTTCAGGGACAGGAAAACGACGGACGGGGACGGGAACCTTTATCGGGTCATGGCCAACGTGAGCGGTTTGAAAGAGGTCGAGATGGCGGCGGAAAACGGCGCCGAGGGCGTGGGGCTCCTAAGGACCGAGATGTTGTTCATGGACAGGGGGTCCCTCCCTTCCGAGGAGGAACAGCTCGCGACCTACCGGAAGGCCGCGGAAATCATGGGCGAGAGGGAGCTCATCGTGAGAACCATGGACATCGGGGGCGACAAGGAGGTCCCCTATCTCGATCTCCCCAAGGAACCCAATCCCTTCCTGGGTTACAGGGCCATACGCTTCTGTCTCGACGAGCCCGCGATTTTCGGGATTCAGATAAGGGCAATCCTGCGGGCGGGTCTCGATCGCGACAACGTCAAAATCATGCTCCCCCTCGTGACCGGCCTGGACGAACTTCTCGCCGCGAAAGAACTCATGGAAAAAGAAAAGGCCGCCCTGAGGGAAAAGGGCGTCCCCCACAACCCCGACATACCCGTGGGCATCATGATCGAGACCCCCGCTTCCGTGATTCTCGCCCCCGTTTTGGCGAAACACGCGGCCTTCTTTTCCCTGGGCACCAACGACCTCACCCAGTACACGCTCGCCGCCGATCGCCTGAACCCCAAGCTCGACAAGCTCTACAGCCATTTCCATCCGGCTGTCCTGAAAAGCGTCGAAACGGCCGTCAAAGCCGCCAAAGAGGCGGGCATCCGCGCGGGAATGTGCGGGGAATCCGCCGGCACCCCCGCCCTGATACCTCTCTATATGTCCTTCGGTTTGGACGAGCTCAGCGTGAATCCCGCGTCCGTTCCGGGGGTCAGGCGGGAAATATCCCTCTGGTCTCGTTCGGAGGCGGACGCGATCACCCGGGAAGCCATGCGTCTCCAAACCACCGAACGGGTCAGGGAGTGTCTGGAAGGGTACCTGAAAGAGCGCGACGCCAAAAAGTGAGCCCCCGCCGCGCCCGGGAAAGGGACCCCGCGTCGTTTCCCGGTCCCCGGACGGCCGAAAGACAAGAAAAGAGCCTTCCGCCCGAAAGACGGAAGGCTCTTTCCGTTTTCCCACAAACATGGCCCGCGCGTTCCGCTAACCCGGGGACCGAATTTCCCCGGGGGTCAAACCCCCTGATTCATTTGGTGCCGATTATCACGTGGGAGGACTTTATGAGGGCGTTGACCTCGACCCCCTCCTTGAGTCCCAGGCGCTCGAGGCTTTCGTTCGTGACGATGGCCACGAGTTCGGTTTTCCCGTCTCCCGAGATGTCCACGATTATCTCGGCGTTGACGGCTCCGGGTTTCGCGCTCTTCACCTTGCCCGGGAAATTGTTGCGGGCGCTGGTCTTGAAATCGCTTTCGCGGTTCAGGATGACCCACGACGCCTTGAAGAGGGCGTGGGCGACGCTTCCCGTTTGAAGCCCCAAATAATCGACGCTCGCGTTGGTGATGACCGCCGTTACGGTTTTGCCGTCTCCGATGTCCAAAATGACTTCGGTGTTGACCATGCCCTTGGTGAGCTTTGACACCGTGCCCTTGAACTGATTTCTGGCGCTGTTCGACAAAGGTTGAGACATTGGGCGTTCTCCCTCGGATGATTTCGGGTAAGAAAAATGAAGTCGCGGACGAAGCCTGAAAACACGTCGCGGGTTGGCTCTTTAGGATTATAAAACAACGATTTTCGAGCCGCAAGCGCGAAACTCCCGGCGATTCCCGGGAACTTGGTTATCCGGGCGCTCTTGGTCATCCCGGGCGATTGTCGGGCGTTATCCGACCGGCGCCCGACCGCCGGCCTTGGAAACAGGGCGTTCGAAGCGAGCTCGCGGCGGGAGAGAAACGAGCCCGAAAATCGGGGGGAAAACGCGTCCGCGCGAAGAACCCGCCGCCGCGAGGACAAAGCGCGTCGGAGCGGAAATCGAGGGGAAGCGCGAAGGAGGCCGGCTCGGCGAACCCCGGGGAACGGCGGGGAGAAAACTTGGCAAAGACCGGGGCGGTCGGGTCCGGAAGAAAGAAAACGCCCGCGGCCCTCGGGGATTCGGCGGGATGATTTCCGCGTTCGGGGTCGTTTCGCGGGAAAACGGATGAAAATCGAAAATAAAATTCAATCTTTGTTAAGTCCTTCGAGGCAAAACCGGAAAAATTATTCTCGCGTTCGTTTTCGTCTTTTGTCATGATGTGTCAAACGCGGCTCCGGCGCGGAAGCGGGAGCGACGTTTCGAAGCCCGGGAAAAAATGGCCAAGGCGGCGGACCCGGCCAACGGCGCCCCGAAGTTCAAATGACCGCGACGGGCGATTTCGTTCCGGGAAGCCGCGGCGGGAATATGTCTTTTGGGAATCGGCGTCGTCAAAGAGACGCGGGCCCAAGTCGATTCGCCGGAACCGCGCGTCGAGGCAAACCCGGCATTGTCAGGACGGCGGGCCCGACCGGACTCGACCCGGCTTTGGCTGACCGCGTCGCGAGAGACCGAAACCGGAAATCGCCTTGGAATAACCCGTTCGCGGGAAGTATCCGTCGCCGCGACGACCGGGAGCCACGGAGCGGAAATCCCGGGAGAAGCGCGAAGCGGTCGCCTCCGCGAATCTTCCGGAAATCCGGGGAGAAGACCCGCGCGAAGACCCGCGCGGTCGGGACGGGATTAAAAACCGGCGCGCGTCCCCGGGGGATTCGGCCGGATGATGTCCGGACTCCCGGCGGTTTCGCGGGAAAACGGAT
>JAITKT010000367.1 GCA_031278225.1 Deltaproteobacteria bacterium | reverse complement strand
CCCTGCGCTTGAGCTCGTTCAAGAGCTCGGGTATCCCGGGGTAGGGTTCGGTCTCGTCCATGCGGTGGATCTTGTAGTCCTCCGTGAAGAGGTCCAGGAGCTTTTGTCCGTTTTCCTCCGTTCGGTTGTCGTCGGGAAGGGCGTCCAGGCAAATCTCCAGGGTGCTTTTGCCAACCCAGGACTTGTATTCGGCTTGGGTGTGGCCGGGGAAGCCCAACCGGGCGAGGGAGCGGTTGAAACTGTTGGTTATGTCTTTGATGGTGTCCAGGGTCGTTCCGTCGAGGTCGAAGAGAGCCGCGGGTCTCTTCGGGAGTTTGGTTTTGGGCATGAGAATCCTTGGTGGAAAAATAAAGCGGGAGAATCGGAAACCGGGGACCGAGAAGGCGATCCCGGGAAAAGGAAAGAAAAAAACAACGGAAACAGGGAAAGGAAGGCCGGGGAAATCAAAAAAGACCCGGCTTCCTTCACGATAACGACTCCCCCCTTGGTAAAAGATAGCACGTTCGGGCGAAGATTTCCCCGGGGAAAAGGGCGCCCGGGTTTTTACCGGAGGGGCTCGCGAGGGGTTCGAAAATCAGGCGTTCGTCAATTCGGGGTCCGACCGTCCGGGATTCGTCGGTCCGGGGTTGGTGCCTCCGGGGGGTACGCCCGTTCGGGGTTCACTCTTCCGGGGGTCCGCGAATCCGGGGTTCGTCCGTCCGGGGTCCGCCCGTCCCGGATCCGTCCGTCCCGGGTCCGTCAAGTCCGGGTCCCGTCGAGCAGGGGGAGAAAATCGGAGGGTTTGTCCAAAATGAGATCCGGCCCTTCTTTTTCGAGTTCCCCCCTCGGGCAGTAGCCCCAGGAGACCCCGACGACGGGCCTGAAACCCATGACGGTTTTGCCGTAGCGCATGTCGAGGACGCTGTCCCCGACGAAACAAACGTCCGCCGGAGCCAAGCCGAGGGTTTTCAGAAGCTCCCTTCCGCCCGTCGGGTCCGGCTTGGGCGGACGATCCGCCGTGACCCCGCGGACATGATCGATGAGTCCGGGGAAGTAATGCTTCAGTATCGTCGCGACGTTGGGGTGGTTTTTGTTGGAGATCACGGCGAGGGGCAGACCCCTCTCCTTGAGCGTCTTCATGAGATCTATGATTCCCGGGTAGGGGGCGCTTCGTTCCGTCTGGCATTTTTCGTATTCGACCAGAAATCTCTCGTAAACCTCCCGAACCGCTTCCCCGTCCGGGACTTCCGGCGGGAGGGCGCTTCTGGTCAGGGCCAGGTTTCCCCGTCCCACCAGACGTCCGTAAACCTCAAGGGAATGACCCTCGCGGCCGTGGGCCTTCAGGGCCAGGTTCATGGCATTCGTCAAATCGGGGAGGGTGTCCAGGATTGTTCCGTCCAAGTCGAAGGCCACCGCCTTGATGCTCGCGTTTTTCGACATTTTTCGTCACCCTTGATTTTTACGCGGGAAAAGATTGAATCGATCGGAGTTTTGGAATGGTTACGATTTTTTCGAAAGGTAAAAACAAAACATTTTGAGAAAGCGAAAAACAAACCGGTTTCGAAAGCGCGGCGCGCGAGTATCGCATTCCGGCGCGCGGTTTTCGGGAAAAATCATCCGAAAACAATCGAATCGCGACGCCTCGCGGCCTTGTGAATCATAACACGAAACGAACGCCAAAAGAAGAAAAAATCGGAACGCTAAACGGGCGGACGCGCGTCGAAAACGCGAACCGGAACAGCGGAACCGAAAGATTGGAACCGGAAGATCGGACGGAAAAGAACGCGAAAGGGAACGCGCGTTTCGAAAGAAGCGCGGCGTACCGAACGAATCGTACGAACCGAACGAACCGAACATGCCGGGCGAACCAGCGCGAATCGGGCTGGATTACGACAACGGCGCAATCCGCTCGTTCGAATCGTTTCGGAAACACAATCGAGTTTTCGACGGTCACGGGAGAAAACAAAACAAGAAACCAAACAAAATAATCCGTTGGTTTTGAACCGACACACATCGGCTCACAGTGGAATCTCCACCGAATCGCGACGGAAAACAAACGGAAAACAAACGGAAGAATAACGAAAGAACAACTGAAGAACAACGATGGAACAACGGAAGAACAACCGAAGAACGACGAAGAAGGCGCGCGAACTCGCGAGACGAGATGGCGGATCGCAAGCGAAATTCGTCTTTGGAGCGTCCGTGTCGGGAAGAAAAAAATTTTTTCTTCGACTCGGGATTTCGTCAAAACGTTTCGCGATTTCTCGCGGTTTTTTTTGTTTCGCCCCCGAGTTATTCGCCGCGACGGGCGACCATCCGTCAACCCCGCGGGGACGACCCGACCTCTTCGCTCGAACATGATGAGGTTAAACCCCGGGACGCCGGGAACTTTCCTTGGGGGCCGCTGACAGACAAACGTCCGTGAGGTTCGGACCGACGCCGTCTCCCCGGGGCGGGTTCATGACTTTAATCTCACGGACCGCGGGTACTTTTCCGGGCGATGTCGCTCGACAATGTTCCGCGAGCGTCGGACGGGACGCCGGCCCCCGGCGGAGGGTTCCGGGTCGAGGTCACCCGGGGATTGGCTTCGGCGGTCGGGTTCGCGCATGGGGCGGCGGTCACCGGGTTTCGGTCATCCGCCGAAGGTCCGGCGCCCGGTTTCGGTCGCGGGGCTTCGGGCTCCCGGTGGAGGGGGGCGGACTTCGGGCCAAGGGTGGTCGGGTTCGGGGTTCGGCGCGACGGAAGGCGCGGCGAAGCCCGAACCCGGCTCGTCTTTTGCTTTAACCCAAGGTGAAGGAGCCCCTCGGCTTTTCTTAAAGATCGTGGCACGCGTTTTGCTTTGTCCGAGACGCGGGGAACTTTCTTCCCCGCGGCCGGGCGATCGGACGACCATGGGACCGCCGCGCGGCCTCGGGGTCGTCGGGCGAAGGGTTCGTCGGACGGCGAAAGCCCTTCGGGAGAGGACATGAAAGAGAACTTAGAGAACACCG
>JAITKT010000242.1 GCA_031278225.1 Deltaproteobacteria bacterium | reverse complement strand
CCGGACCGGCGCCGTGACGGCCGAGGCCCGGGCCTTTTCGGGGGCGGGAGGGTAAAAGGACCGCAGGGCGTCGAGGGAGGCTTTCCGGGACGCCGTTCTTTCGGGAGACCCCCGGACGGCCTTGGAGGAGCTCTCGAGAAAGGAGAACGCCCCGGGTTCGGGCCGGGAATTTTTGAGAAAGAAGGCCCTGGAGCTGCGGCTCTGGACCAAAACGGACTTTCCGGAGGCGGCCCGGGCCTTGGCGGATCGCCTGGTCGCGGAGGTCGGGAGACTGGATTTGGTTTCCTACGACCCCGAAATCGCGACCGACGTCCTCAACGCCGCTTTGGAATTTCTCGACAAATCCGGTCCCGGGGAAAAAACGCTTCCGACCTTCGAGGAAAAGAGGCGTGAAATTTTGGGCCTCCTCACCTGGAAAAACCCCGCGGTCCTTTTGAAGCCCGAGGGCGGGAAAGGGCCGTGACGAAGGTTCCCGGGAAACGCCATTTTCCCCCGGACAAATTTTCACACCGCCCGACACCGCGAAGCGACCCGCACGCCCGCGACAATGTTTCCTTCCCCGGGGAACCCGAAAGACGCGAGAGCCCGACAAAACGATGACGCGAAAACAGGTCCAGGAACCCTTAAGCCTTTTCCACCGGATCGTCCCCGACGGGGATGGCCATTTTTTGGCCGCGTCGGTTCACTTGGGTTTCGCTCTCGCGGAGCCGGGACTGCTTTCCGCCCCCGACGTCTGGAAGGCCGGGGCGGAGGCTCTCGCCCCCCATAAAGCCCCGGGAATCGCGATTGACCCGGGCGCGAAAAAGACGAGAGGGGAATTCTTTCTCGCGGGTTCGGCCTTCGCTCCCCCCGGCCCGGACGGCGTCCCCTCCCCCGCGGGAGCGGTCAAGGCGCGAATGGTCCTGGGGGAACTGGAAAGGGAATTTCTCGTAATCGGGGAAACGGGCGAAAGCGAACTCCGCCGGGCGGAACCCAAACCCTTTCTCTCGGTTCCCCTCTCCTGGGACATGACCTCCAAGTCCCCCGAAAATCCCCTCGGCATCGAACAACACGAGACCCGGACCTCCGACGGCGCGCCCGCGGTTTGGCCGAGGGTCTTCGATTTCCCCAAGGGTTTCCGAAACGTTTTCGTCCCCCCCGGGGGTCCCTTTCCGGATCCCGCCTGTCCCCTTCCCCGTCCCGGGGGACCGGACTTTTCCAAGTCCGGAACTTACGACCGAAAATGGCTTTTGAAACGCTGGCCGGCCTTGCCCGGGGACGCGGACCCGGAAGCCTTTTGTCTCGCCCAGGAAAAACAAAGGTTAAAGCGCGGGTTTTTCCGGGGGGACGAAAATTTCCTCTTGGGGGGGGTGCACCCGGAGTGCCCGGAACTCTCGGGCTTCCTTCCCGGAAAGACCGCGAGGGTCTTCGCGAGAACCGGGGACAACCCCTCCGACCTCCCCTTACGGGAGATCCCCATGGTTTTGGACACGGTCTGGTTTTTCCCGACGGCCTTGGCCGGTCTTCTCGTCTGGCACGGGGAACTGGCCCTCTCCGACGGAAGGTCCGGGAAGATCGAAACCATCGTCGCCTTCGTCGAGGACGCGTCCCGCGAACCCCTCGATCCCGCGGAGGTCGCCCGTTACGGGGAACAAGGGGAAATCCCCGGGCTTCCCACCGTCGTTCTTCCCGAACCCGGAAAAAAGCCGGTTCCCGTTCCGCCTCCCGCGCCCCTCGCGCCCGAGACGCCCCCCGAGACGCCCCCCGGGGCGCCCGCGGTTCCCGCCGCCCCCGCCCTCGCCGCGGCCGCCGCGGCCCCTTCGGCCCCTTCGGCCCCTTCGGCCTTCGTTCCTCCCGCCGTTCCCGCGGTCGTTCCCCCGGCCGCTCCCGCGATTGCGCCCCTCCCGGACGCGGACGAGATCGTCGCTTCGGTCAGGGAAGACATCGAAAAGAACCTCCCGGACCTCAACAAGGTCATGGCCGACGAAGGTTTCGAACCCGTCAAAATCGAGGACTTCGACCCTTATCTCGCGAAGGAAAAGGAAAAGCTCGCGGGGCTCTTGAAGACCCCCGGAATCGGAACCGCGGGCGCTCCCGGAGGAGCGTCCGACCTCGCCGACGCGGAGGCCCTTCCCTTCGGGGACTTCGAAAAAATCATGACCGAAAGCGGCATGAATCCCCTTGAGGCGGCTAAGGCCCGGGAGGCCCTTTCCATGCCCGTGCCCCTCGCCTCGGACTTTCCCGACGAGGCGGCCTTCGAGGCGGCGCTTAAAACCCACGGGGAAAAGTGGGCGAGCCTCTTGGGGCTTCCCCCGGAGAGGGGGGACTCCGTCGCCGCGAAAATCAAGGCCGCCGGAAAGGCCGCCTCGGGGGACATGGACCCGGACGAGGCTTTCGCGGCTCTCGCGGGGGCCGACTTCGGGCCCGAAAAACTCAGGGCCTTCGAAAAGGCCGGAAATCCCGTCGGCTCTTTGGGCGCGGCGGATCCGGACGCGCTTCCCCCGGGACTCGCTCGGGGCTTGGCGGGCCTCCTCGGGGAAAAAGAGGCCGCCGACTTCGCGGCCGCGCTCCGGGAACTCGAGGCCTCCGCCGGGGCGGGCGGTTTTTTGGCTCTCCGGGGCGGGGTCAAGGATTTTCTCGTCAAGGTTTCCGCGTCCTTGGGCACTTCCGAAACCGAGGCCCTTTCCGTTCTCGACAGGGAAATGGACATCGTCCGCCGCGTCGCCTGGGGAGGGGACGAGACGGGAGAGGCTTTGGCGGCCTTGGCCCGGGTCCATCCGGGGCTCGCTCCCCGTCTTCCGGAACTGAACCGCCTGAGGACCGGGGATTACGGCGACGTCATGAGCCTCGCGGACCTGGCCCGGAAAGCCGGGGTAACGGAAGCTCCCGTCCTCGCGGCCGTGGCGGGAATCGATCCCTTGAACCCCGGACCCGCGATTGAGGTCCCGGGGGCCGCCCGGGAGTTCGAAGCGGAAGGGAAGGGGGGGGATAACGAACCCGCCCCGTCCGACGACCGCGACGCCAATCCTTTCCCCGAGGGAAGGGTCTTCGTCTCGAGGGAAGAGTTCGAAAGAGCCCTGAAAACGCTGAGGGCCCGAAACGAAACGAGCCTGGGGGCCGCCGTCTTGACGGGTTTGAATCTTTCCGGCCTCAAACTCTCCGATTTGGACATGAGGGGGGTTTACGCGGCCGAGTGCGATTTCGCGAATTCGGATCTGAGCCGTTCCAACTTGTCCGGCGCCCTTTTCGGCTCGGCTTCCTTCGAAGGCGCGACGCTCGACCGGGCGAAGGCCGCGAAAACCGATTTTCAGGGAATCAAAGGAACGCCCGCGGGCATTCGGGACGCGGACTTCCCGGGGGCCGATTTCTCGGGCGCGGACCTCCGGGGTTTTGATTTCCGACGCGCGAACGCCCCCGGCGCGGACTTCGCCGGAGCCTTTCTCCCCTCGGATTTCCGGGAAGCCAATCTCTCGGGCGCGAGGTTCGGAAACGGCGACCTTTCGCTTCGGGATTTCTCCGGCGCGGACCTCTCCGGGGCCTCCTTCGATTCCGCGAATCTCTCGGGAGCGAAGTTCCGGGGAGCGATTTCGCGGGCGACGACCTTCGCGGACTGCGACCTTTCCGGGGCCGTCTTCGCGGAAAGCTTTTCGGAAGGTCTCCGGATTTGCCTCGATACCGTTTTGAACGGCGCCGACTTCGACCGCGCCAATCTCCGGGGGGCCCGGTTTTCCGGACGCTCCGCCGCGAACGCCGATTTCGAGGGCGTCAAGGCCGACGGCGCCGACTTTTCCTCCCTCGACCTGACCGGCGCGGACTTCGAGGGGGCCTCCTTGAGGGAAGCCGTGTTCTTCGAAGCCGACCTGACCCGGGCCGTTTTCGACGGAGCGGGCCTCATGCGGGCCTCTTTTGGCTCCGCGATCCTCAAGGGCGCGAGCTTCGCGGGGGCGAGCCTGTACGGGGCCAATCTCTTCGGGGCGACAATCGACGACGACACGGACTTCGGGGGAGCTGACCTGAATTCCACGATAATAAAGGCCTTGGCGCGGGTTCCGGGGGACCCCTGACCGAATCCGCGACGGCGCGAAGAGGAAGGGCGGAAAAGGGAAAGATCGAAAAGAGAAGGGCTAAAAAGGGAAGGGCGAAAAGATTCGAAAACGTTTGGAAAAGAGTCCGAGACGATAAAAAAAGACCGGAGAAACGGGGCGGAAAATGGCGAACGGAAACGAAGCGGAAAAGGATGGGATTTACCCCTCGAAAGAGGAAAGCCGGGGGCTTCTTCAAGCGGCCGTCCGGGACGGGGTCATCGAAAACCGGGTTTTCGCGGCCCTCGATTTGAGCGGGGCGGAGATAACCGGACTCGTCTTCGAAAAGGTCTCGCTCCGGGGTTCTTTCGCGGGAGCGGTTTTCACCGGCTGCCACTTCAAGGACGTCACCTTCGAGGGTTGCGACTTCGGATCGGCCTCCTTCGGGAGCTCCCGTTTCGAAAACGCGGTCGTCAAGGACTCTTCCTTCAAAGGTTCTTGTTTTTCCGACATCTCTTTCGGGGGTGTCATTGTTCGGGATTCCGACTTTTCCAAAAGCGCCGTCTTCGACGTCATTTTTTCCGGCTCCTTTTCCTTTTCCGGCGGATCCTTGGCCGAAGCCTTTTTTTCCAAGGTCGAATTCGGGGACGCGACGATAATGAACGCCCTCCTCGCCAACGCCATCTTCCGGGAAGTTCGTTTCGGGAGCCTCGCGATCGTCGAATCCAAGGCCCCGAATCTCCAAATGGGGGGTCTTGAGACGGCCGATTTCGCGGTCGTCCGCTCCGACCTCGAGGCCGCCAATTTCACGGGCGCGAGAATCGCGGGGGCCCGCTTTTCCGATTCCAATCTCGCGGCCGCCTTCTTCCCGGACGCCGACCTTTCCGGGTCCGCGTTCGAGAGAATCGGGGCACCCGCCGCCATCTTCCGCGGCGCCAATTTGGAAGGCGCGAACCTGAACGGCTTAAACGCCCCTCACGCCGACTTTTCGCACGCCTCCCTGCCATCCGCGGACCTCGGGGGAGCGATCTTGGACGGCGCCAATTTTCACCGCGTCCGCGGCGTCGACCCCGACGCGGCGCGCGCCAAAAGCGTCAAAGGCGCGAGAGGCACGGACCCGGACCTCGCGAGGGCGGAAGATTTCGTTCCCTTCTCGAGAAGGAAGAAAGCGACGGACCGTTAGGGGATCCTCGCCGGACCCCGGGGGAACCGGCCGCCCGATGACGACGGCTCTTCGTTTCGTCTGATTTCGCGTTTTGTTTTTTTAATTCACGAAGCGATTCGGAAAATTTTTCACCGAACCGCGGAAAGTCGAGGGATCGCCATGACCAACGAAAACCCGAGGATAATGTTTCCCGACGCCGACCCCGCTCCCGCTCGCCGCGAGAGGGAGGGGATAGTCGATTTCGGGCTTCCGTCCGCCGCCCGCGGGGATGCCGGGCCGATTGCCCCGGCGCCGGCGGCCGTTCCCGCCCCGGGCGGGCTCTTCCGGGCGCGCGTTCCCGAGGGCCCCGTCCAAGAGGGAACGGTCCCGGAGGGAACAGTCCGGGAGGGAACCGTCCCGGTCCAATTCGGGGGGGAAAGGAGGGAGGCCTCCGTCGCGCCTTCCTGCCTTCTCGCGCCTTTTCCGGGGGACGAGGTCCTGGTTTTTTCCGACGGGGACATCCTCGCGGTCGTCGCGGTGCTCAAAAGGGACGAGGGTTCCGAGGCCCGTTTGGATCTGCCCGCGAGGACGAGAATCGGGGCGAAAGAGCTCGAGATTCGTTCCGAGAGGGTGGGAATGTTCTCCAAAGCGACCGAGGTCCGGACCGGGGCCATGAAAATCATCGGGGGCTTTTTCGATCTGAAACTCTCGGGCGTCGCGGTCGCGGCCAAAAACATGTTTCTGAATCTCGGGCATTATCTCTCCCGCTCCGGGGTCCACAGGGTGGAGGCGGAGACGGGGGCCTCCGTGAGAGCCAAAAGAATAAAGATGGAGGCGGTGGAAGATTTCAAGGCCGAGGCCGGGAACATAGACCTCAAGGCCGAAAAGGTCGCGAAAATGGACGGACGGAACGTGAGGCTGGGCTAGAGACTTTTAGGGAAAGAAAGGAGGCGGAAAAAATGTTCGCTTTGACCCTGAAACCGGGCGTCACCACAAGTTTGGCGCCCGACGTGTGCAAGATTCCGTCCCCCGCGGGACCGATCCCCACCCCCTTCGCCAACCTCTTTCAAATGAACCAGGCCAATCCCGGCACCCTGACCCAAAAGGTGCAATTGGCCGGGGCTCAGGCCTACACGGTTCAGACCAAGATCCCGACTTCCTCGGGGGACGAGCCCGGAACCCTGGGCGGAGTCGTCTCCAACATGTTCAAGGGACCCTGTTGGTACTCCCCCGCGGGGGGAAGCAAGAAGGTTATGCTCGAGGGAAAGCCGGCCCTTCCCATGGGAGCCCAAAGCTTCCACAACGGGGACGCCTGCTTCAACACCAACGGCTTGAGCGGCATGCCCACCCAGACCAAGGTAATGGTGGGTTGATTGCCCGAGTTTCCCAAAGACCTCGGGGGAAAGCCCGAAAAGGCCAAAAAGGATCCGGGCGACACCCTGACCATAGAATCCATTTTCCCGGACGGTCTCGAGGACGCCTTTCCCGCGGTCGCGGAGGAAGATCCCCTCAAATCCCCTCCCGCGGGGGACGCGCTCCCGGAACCGGTTCCCCTCGGGGCGGGCCCCTCCCGCGCGTCCGGGCGGAAGGTCGCGCCTCCCAAGGCCCCTTCCCGGGTCGCTCCCCCGGCCCCCGCCCCGGTCAAGGGAATTCCCCCGGCCAAACCCGGGCCCGCCCCGCCGGACGAAAAGCGGGAACCCGGGGCTGACCCCGCCGCGGATTTCGGCGAATTGCGTTTCGACGAACCTTGGGATCTCGATTTCGAGTCGACTCCCGACCTTGGCGCGGATTCGGGTCCCGAATCGAATCCCGGCCCCGGCGGCGCCTCCGCGCGGCCCGGGCCTTCCGCGCCTTTCGAACCTTCCGCGCCTTCCGGGCCTTCCGAACCTCCCGTTCCGCCCCTTTCTTCCGGGTCTTCCCCTCTTTCCGCCGCTTCCGGGCCGTCTTCCCCCCCCGCTCCTTCCTCTTCCGCTCCTTCCTCTTCCGCTTCTTCCGGGCCCGCCGTTCCCTCCGAACCGTCGGCTCCTTCCGAACCCTCGATTCTGGACGGCCTTTTGGGTCCCGAGGCGGGCGAGGGGGCTCGGGCGGGCTTGCGGGCGGCGCTTTCCGTGATTCTAAGGGATTACGACGAAAAGGCCGCAATCGGTCCCGCGGCCATCGACGAGATCGTGAGCCGTCTGGACGCGATTCTTTCGGAAAGGATGGACGAGGCGCTCCATCATCCCGACTTCGTGGATCTGTCGAAGACCTGGCTCTCCCTCAAGGCCCTGACCGACAGGCTGGATTTCCAGGAAAACGTGGTGGTGGAGATCTTCAACGCGACCCTCGAGGAACTCTACGAGGATTTCGCGGACGTCCCCGAGTTGAATCTGAGCACCATGTTCAGGATCGCCTACAGCGAGGAGTACGGGCAATACGGCGGAAAACCCTTCGCGGCCATCCTGGGGGCCTACGAGTTCGGGGATTCGCCCATGGAGTTTTACGTCCTGAACCGGATGTCCGCGTTGGGGGCCATGGCCCACGCCCCCTTCATCGGAACCCCGGGCCCGGGGTTTTTCGGGATGAGGTCCCTGGGGGAGCTCTCGCGGGTCTTCGATCTGAACGCGATTCTGGACGAAAAACGCCACGAAAATTACCGGGAGCTGAGAACGAGGGAGAACTCCAGATATTTGGCCCTGGTCCTTCCGGGGTTTCTCGCGAGACTCCCCCATTCCCCGGCTTTGAATCCCGTGGGGGAATTCAACTACTCGGAGGGTACCGCGGGGGACCCGGACCTCGATTACGTCTGGGGACACTCCTCTTTTTTGCTGGCCGCCCGCATGGCCCGGAGTTTCGCCAAGACCGGCTGGTATTCGGACTTCGTGGGGGCCGAGGGGGGAGGCCTCGTGGACGACCTTCCGGTGTTGGAGTACGAGTCCATGGGAAAGGTGCAGAACAGGATCTCCACGAGACTCGTCATAGGTGAAAAGCTCGAAAACCAACTCTCCAACAGCGGGTTCATTCCCTTCGTTTCCCTGGGGAACACGGGAAAGGCCTCCTTCAATTTCGCCCAGACCGTTTTGAAACCCAAGGAGTCCCCGGCCGATCCCAGGGCGGCCTTCAATCACAGAATTTCCACCATGCTTCCCAACCTCATGCTCATAAACAGACTCGCCCACCACATAAAGGTCCTGCAGAGGGAAAACGTCGGAACCTGGAAGGACAGCCTCACCCTCGAGCGCGAGTTGAACAATTGGCTGAATCAGTACGTGACGGACATGGACAATCCCTCCGATTCCATCAGGGCCAAAAGACCCCTGAGGAGCGCGAAGGTCACGGTGACGGACCTTCCGGACACCCCCGGCTGGCACAGCATGACCCTCTCCGTGAGACCCCACATGAAGTTTTTGGGAGCCGATTTCACCCTCACCATCCAAGGCCGCCTGGACAGGGCGGACTTTCCCGGAACCTGAAGGCCCGGGGGAATCCGCCGCGCGGTTTCGTCCAAAAAAATTTTTTTCGCGGCGCCGGTTTCGAAAGACGCGAACAAACAATTTTGAAATCAAGTCATGAATTTGGCCGGGGGCGGCGTCGCGGCGATCTTCGCGCGACGGGCCTTTTCGCGTGAAGCGTCCGCCCGGCCCGTCCGCGGCGCCCGGGGTCGGGTAGCCAAAGCGACCGGCGAAAATTTCGGCGCCGAAAAAACAAACCCGGAAAAAAAGAAGCGGAAAACGATCGCTTTTTTTTCGTCGGAAAACCAACGCCCGAAGCTTCGGGGGAAACGGTTTCCCAAAAAAAACGAAACAAAAGCTTTGGGGGTTTTGCCCCGCGCCCCGGAACCGGTTTCCCGGGGGTTTGGCCTCGGACGCGTTCCCGCGGTCCCGGGGCGTTCGCGTCGCGGGGAAGCCGGGAAACGGCCGCGGCCCTTCGGCCGGTGTGGATTCGGGGAGCGGGCCGCGTTTTCCGGTAGACAATCAAAATATGCGTGAGGTCCCGGAAAGTGAGGGCAATTATGCGAAAGTATTTTCATTTAGGTTATTTTCGTTGCTTTTGCGGCTAAAATAAAGTATCATGGTGGCAGTGTCCGGTGTTTTCGAATTTTCGAGGGGAGCCTTGGTTTTAATGAACCCGGGGCCGCATCCTCAAGGGGGAGACGCGTCGTCGTGCGGGAGAGATTGTTCGAGAGAATAAGAAGGGCCTGTCTGGGGAACAAGGAACCCTTGAAAAACGAGGACCTCGCCGCGTCCCTGGAAAAGCATCTCTCCCTCATCCTGAACACCCGTCAGGGGTCTTCGGGGAGCGCTCCCGACTACGGGATGCCCGACTTCGCGACCCTCATGGGCAAGGGGGACCTGGACGGGATAAGGGAACTCTCCAAAATGCTCACCGAGGTCGTGAGGAAGTACGAACCCAGACTCTCCAACGCCGTCGTGACCCACGTCCCGGGTCCGGAGGGCTCGGGAATCCTGGAGTTCACCCTCTCGGGCACCTTCGCCTCCAGAAACCAAAAGCAGAACATTTTTTTTCAGACCTCCATCATCCCGGACGGATCCGTGAGCGTGAAGAAGTGAGGCGCGGACCGTCAAGCGCGTCAATCGCGAGCGTCATCGAGGCTCGACCGTGATAAAGAACTTCTACCAAAAAGAGTTGAGCAATTTGAGGGAGCTCGCGGCCGAGTTCAGCGGGGAAAATCCCGCCCTCGCCCCCATGCTCGCCGCCAAGGGGGACGACCCGGACGTGGAGAGGCTTCTGGAGGGGGTGGCGTTCCTGTCGGCCCTGGTGAGGCAGAGGCTGGAGGAGGGTTTCCCGGAACTCATCGAGGCCCTCCTGAGGCTCGTGGACCCCGAGGCCCTGCTTCCCGTTCCGAGCGGGACCATGGTGCGCTTCGGGACGGTCCGGGGTTTCATGGAGGCCGTGAACGTCCCGAAAGGGACGGAACTCGCGTCGGTTCCGGTCGACGGGGCGAGGGCCGTCTTCACCACCTCCAGAAGCGTCGCGGCTCTTCCCGCGGTCGTTTCCAAATGCCAGCTGGAGGAAACCGGACCCGGAAACCACTCCCTCACCCTTACCGTGAGTTCGGCCTCGCCCGTGGGGAGATGGCTTCCGGAAACGCTTCCCGTGTATTTCGCGGGGGATTACAACGAGGCCTCGGAAAGAAGGAGAATTCTTCTTTCCAAGACCCGCGAGCTTTTGGTGGGGGCCAAGGGGAGGGAAACGAGTCTCGGGAAAGGGGCCGAATTGGGGGCTCGGGGGATACTCTCCCCGGGTCCCTTCGCGGATCCGGGGGACGATTCCTTCGGGTCCCGGGACTGGCGGGGGGGTTTTTCCGTCATCCGCGATTACTTCGCCATGCCCCAAAAGTTTTTGTTCATGGACCTGGGGGGTTTCAAGAGCAGACTCAACCCCGGGGACTCGGAGTTCGTTCTGACCTTCCGGCTGAAAGACATAAAGGGCCGCCTCCCGGGATTCAGGGCCGACGACTTCGCGCTTTCGGTCTGTCCCGCGGAAAACGTCTTCGACCACCCGGCCATTCCCATAAGGATCGACCACAGGAAGAGCGAGTACCTCATCGTGCCCCAGGACAGGGACCACGGGAGGAAGACCATTTTCCGGGTGGGGAAGGTGAGCGGGGTGACCAAGGACGGGGTCGAAAGAGCCTGGCTCCCCTTCGAGAGGCTCCCGGACAAAAGGCCGGGGGACGGGGCCTACTCCCTTTTCGTGAGACGTTCCCCCATAAGCGGGGTCCCGGAACATTACCTGAGACTCATCTACGAGGAGAACGAGGACCCGGCCCCGGAGACCCTCTCCGTGAACCTCAAATGCTACAACAGGGGTTTGAGCGAACAGCTCCGGACCGGGGAGATAAACCGCCCCACGGATTCCTCCCCCGCCATGACGGTTTTCGCGAACCTCACGGCCCCCACCCGCCACGGACCCGGGGTTTCGGACGACGGGAAGCTCTGGAAGCTTCTCTCCCGCCTCCACGCGAACCTCATGTCCTCCCTTTCCGCCCGCACTCTCCGGGAAGTTCTTCTTCTCCATTCCGTGGACGACGACCCGGACGTGGGGAGAAGCCTCTCCAATTTAAAGAGAATAAACGCCCTCTCGGACGTCCGGACCGAAAAAGAGGACTATTTTTTCCGGGGGATCCCCATAAGGGGCACCAAGATAACCGTCGAGGCCGACAGCGCCGGATTCGGATCCCAAGGGGACCTGCGCCTCCTGGGTGACGCCCTGGACGTCTTTTTCGGACATTTTCATCACCTGAACTCCTACACCAGACTGTCCGTCGTGGAGAAAAACTCGAGGGAGGAATCAAGTTGGCCGCCCAGACTGGGAACCAGAAGACTCGTCTGATAACGGAACTTTCCGAATCGCCCGGGACCTTCTCCTATTTTCAGGCCCTGAAGCTCATCTTCCAGTGGCGGGGGCGAAAGACGAGTTTCAAGGAACTCCTGCGCCGGGGCGTGAGGATCAGGGCCGACGTCTCTTTGGGGTTCCCCCCCTCGGACCTCGTCGCCGCGGACTTTGACCTCCTGAGGAAGACCTGCCCCTACCCCGGGGGGCCGCGCGTCGACGGGAGCGTCTTTTCGGAAACCCCGGAGCGGCTTCCCGCGGGCGATCCGGAAACGGGCGAGGCCGACCCGGCTTCGGAAGCCCCGGGCGACGGCGCGGGGGACGGAATGTCGGGGGCCTTCTGCGGCCTCACGGTCACCTTCATGGGGCTCTGCGGCTCCGCGTCCCCGCTCCCTCCCTTCTACGCGAGAAACATCCTCGCGGACGACCTCGGGGACATCAAGGGCACGAGGGTCCTGTGCGACCTCATAAGTTACGGGAGCTACCACAACCACGCCCTGGCCTGGTTTTACTCCCAGCTCCCCTTCCGTCTCCTCGAGGACAATGACCCCGTCGCGAAGGACATTCTCCGGGCCCTCGCGGGAGAAAACTTCGGGAAGGAAGAGGAGAAGGGGGCCGGGGAGATCGATTACGATTTTCTGGGGATCCTCTCCAAAAACGTGAGGTTCGCGGGGGGGCTCGTCTCCTACGTCTCCGCCAAGACCAACTCCCGGGGCATGACCGCGGACGAGTGCGTCCCCAGGCTCGCGGAAATACCCGAGCGCCAAAGGGCGCGCCTCGGGAGAAGCGCGAACCTTTTGGGGAGGGACGCGGTCCTGGGAAAAAGGGTCCGGGACCTCGCGGGCAAATTCGTCTTGAACGAGACCGCGCGGGACCCGCGGAGGCTGGAATCCCTCATGCCCGGGGGAAAGAAAAGGAAAAAGATCGAAAAGGCGGTCTCGGACTATCTCGATTCTCCCCTCGCCTGGGACCTGAGAATACTCGTCCCCGCGAGGGCGTCCCCGGGGGTCGCGTTGGGAAAAAAGGCGGGACGGTTGGGTCTTTCCGCTTTTTTGAAACCCGGGAATCGGACGCTTCTGGTCCAAAGCCCCGTCGTCAAGTGAGGAAAGAGAGAATGAAAGCGCCCGGGAAAACGGAAAAAAGAAAAGAGATCGTCTCAGCGCGGAAAACCCCCCCGCGGAAAACCCCAGCGCGGTCACTCTTTTTTCCCGGGGGCCTTCTTTCCCTTTCCCTTTCGCTCTATCTTTTGCTTCCGCTTTTGTTTTTGTTTGCCCCGGTTTTCGGCGTCGCCTGTTCCAAAAAGGGTTCCCCCTCCATGACGCCCCCGCCCTCGTCACCCGCGACGACCATCGCGGGGATCGACTGGTCCTACTCGCCCAAGTCCATAATCATCGGGATCGTCGCGGACAAGGACCTGAACTTTTTCGGAAACGCCCCGACCTCCCTGAGCCTTTGCGTCTACCAGCTTTCGGACAGCTCCTGGTTCGAGAGCAACATGAGAAGTTCCGAGGGCTTGACCGAGCTCTCCCAATGCCCCCCCAAAACGAGTCCCGACGCCCCCCCGGTGAAAGGTTTGGTGACGGCCGCGAGAATCTTCGCGCAACCGGGCGAGAGAACGGATCTGGTTTTGGACCGGCAACCGGAAGCGAAGTTCGTGGGGGTCGCGGGGGGTTACGCGACCCTTCCCCCGGTCGGGGGCGCGACTTACCTCCCGATTCCCATAAAGAAAAACGACAGATGGTTTTTCGCCGACACCTTCGAGACCGCGGAGCTAAGGGCCTGGCTCCTTTTGAAAAACCAGGCCCTCGCCTTTTTCCCCAAGTCCGCGGAGGATTACGACGTCCTCGCGACTTATTTCGACGCCGACGGAAACTACGTCGGTCCCCCGACCGAGGGTCCGAAACCTCCCCCGCCGCTCTTTCCCTGCGCGCCGGAAGTTCCGACGGCCGCGACCGCGGGGACAACCGCGGCGGCTCCTCCGACCGCCGGGTCCGCGGCGCCCGCGGCGACCTTGCCCGCTCCCGACGGATCGTCCGGGACCGTCGTCCCCGGGACCGCGCCCGCGTCCGTCCCGACGACTTCCGCCGAATCCGGGGCGAGGAGCACCTCTTCGTCGACCCCCGCCGCCGCCGCTTCGACCGTTTCGACCGCTTCTGCCGCTTCTACCGCTTCCGCCGCCGCCTCGGCGGGGGGGACCGGGACGGTTTGCCCGCGATGAAAATCGGATCTTGTTTTTCGGGGGCGATCCCTTTCGCCGGGGGTCGGTTCGGAACGTTACCCGTGACGGGTTTCGAAAAAAAGCGAAAAAACAACCGGGTCTTTTCGGGATGAGGTTCCCATGAGTTTCAAAAAACCGATATTCTGGCGCGAGGGCACCTTCCTGGAGCCCCAGCATTTTCAGATGATGGAGCTGCAGAGACGGGAAGAACTGGCCTTCGCGCTGGGGGCCCTTCATCCGTGGCCCTGGGGGGTGTCGGCGTTGAAAATAAACGATGACGCTCTCTCCAATTTCACCATGGAGATCCTGGAACTGGACGTCTGGCTTCCCTGGGCCCAAAGGCTCACGCTTTCGGAAAATCTGATTCTGAAACCCCGGTCTTTCAGGCGGGCCTGGACCGACCCGGCGACACCCCTGGACGCCTGCGTGGCCGTGCCCTATTTCAGGAGCACCGGGGGAAACGTGGAGATCGGTCCCTGGGAGAGGGAGGACCCCTCCAAACCCCGGGGAACGGGGGAAAACGTTCCGGGGAGCGCGGGTAAGATTTTTTCCCCCTCCGGGGAGCCGGAGAAGATCCCGGACCTCTTCGCCGGAGGGTCCGAGGGAAACGTGGACACCTTGAGTTTCAACGCGGGACTTCTTTTCGGGGACGAGATCGGCGGCGCCGACGGGGTGGAACTCATACCCGTCGCGAGACTCGCGAGGGAAGGGGAAAGGGTGAGAAGACTTCCCTTTTCCCCGCCCTCGATACGGATTTATTCCGGAAATCCCTTAAACGGTCTCGTGAGGGACGTCCTGGAGATTTTGAAGGCCAAGGGAGGGGAGCTGGAGGAATACAAGATAACCCCCGCCCAATCCAGAACCGAACCCATGGCCTCCAACAGTCTGGCGCTCGTGACGGCCCTGGGGATCGTTTTGAGGCACACGGCGAGGCTCCACACCCTCATGGAAGCCCCCTCGACGCACCCTTACGCGGCCTTCGGGGCCCTCCGGGAACTGGCCTCGGAGTTGACTCTCTTTTTCCCGGGGGCCCCGGCCTTCGGGGAAAGCGCGGAAGGGGCCGTGAAAAGTTTGGTCGCGTACAATCACGCGGACCCTTACCCGGCCTTTTCGGAGACGAGGAATTTGATAGCCAAACTCCTGGGATCCATTTCCCCGGGACCGGAGGTGAGCCTCACCTTCGCGAGGGACCCGCGGGATCCGAGATTCTTCACCCTCGACATGCCCCCCTCCCTCGACAACAACCACGCCTTTTGGATCTCCGCGGGGTCGGACCCCGACGGGGAAAGCGCAAGGACTCTCGCCTCCCGGGGAAAACTCGCGAGCCCCGAAAGACTCGGGTCCCTCATATCCTACAATCTCCCCGGGGTGTCGTTGGCGCCCTTGAGGGACGCCCCCCTGGGGCTCCCCCGGAGAAAGGACACCCTCTACTTCGGCGTGAGGCAGAAGGACCCCCTGTGGGAAGAGGCCCTGAAGGCCCGGAAACTGGCCTTTTTCTGGGACGACGCCCCGGAGAACGCGGTTTTGATCCTCGCGGGAAACAGATTGTGAGGGAACGGTTCCCGGAGTTCGAAATTTTTTCGTAAAAACACCCAATCGAGGGAGAAGTTTTCAAATGTTTTTCGTTTCCCGATTCTTCAACGTCTTCGACCGGGTCCTGAAAGAAACGACCGGGGAGCTCCCGCCCTCGGACTTCGAGACCCTGTCCCAGGAGATGAACGCCCTTTTCAAGAAAGAGAGGGCGGTCCCGCTCCCCCCGGGATTCGGGGCCGCGGACAGGGAAGAGGCCCTGAAACCCGTGATCCTTTGGGTCGACGAGATGTTGATGAACCTCGAAAGACCGGACGCCGGCCTGTGGTACGACCGCAGTCTCCAGAGAACGCTCCTCGGCACCAACAGGGGGGGCGCGCTTTTTTTAGAGAATTTGTTGAATCTTCTCGAGGCCAGAAAGAGACATTTTTACGGGCCCGTTTTCGAACCCGGCTCCCCCGACGAACCCGGGTTCCCTTTTCCCGAGCCCTCCCCCCCGGAAGAGGACGACTTTCCATCCTCTCCCGAAGGGGATCCCCTCGAGAGGATCGGGGCCTTTTGGGTGAGGCCGGGCGAGGGACCGGAGCCGGGGGAAAGCGTCATCGACGCTTACGCCATGTGTCTCGTGTTGGGTTTCGCGGGAAGTTTCGTCTTCGCCCGTCCCCCCGGGGCCGGGGAGGCGGGTTTTAAAAACCCGGAAGGAAGCGCGGGAGGGTCGCGTCCCGGCGATTCCCCCGATTCCGCCCCCGACGCCCGCCCCGGAACTCCCGTCGCTTTTTCGGAGGGCTCCGGAAAGAGAAAGGAGCTTCTGAGGCTCGCGAGAAAACAGATGTCCCGTTGGGCCATAAAAAAAGAGAAGGCGGCGTCGTTTGGGGGGAGGAGCTTTTTCGCGGCCCTCGCGGACTTCTGGGAAGAGCGGGGCTGGATCTTTTATCACGTTTTGGCCCCCGTCGTCGTTCTCGTCATCCTCTACTGGCA
>JAITKT010000221.1 GCA_031278225.1 Deltaproteobacteria bacterium | reverse complement strand
CACCATGCTTCCTTGAAAAGCAATCTTTTTTCATCGCGAATTCGCAAGGTTTTTTCGTCTCTCGTACCCTTCGGAAATAATTATGGAACTGAATCATGCAATATGTTGTCAATTGATTTTATCGTCATACCATATGCCATTGAAAATCCTTTGTCATCGCGAATCCGCGAGGCTTCTTTCGGCCTTCAGACTCTTCTAAAATAATTTTGGTGATTATCCATACTATCTATGGGTAATTAATTGTATCGCTCCACCATATGGCCTCAAAAATCCTTTTTCATCAAAAATCCCCGAAGCTTTTTCGCGTTTCGGACCCTTCGGAAACCCGCGATGCCTCCGTCGCTCCGCGGCCCGAAAAGAACGCCGCGTTCGGGCCAAGAGGTTTGTTCTTCGCGGCGCCCGTCCCGCTCGCGTTCCGGGACAAGGAAACACCGGCGCCGCCGCCTCGAACCCGAAGCTTTCGCGAACCCGCGCGGCTCCCGCGGGAGACTCGGACGGCAACGCCAATCCCTCCCAAAGGGGCAAGCCCCGGCGGTAAGCGCCAACGATTGGCCCCGAAGGAAAGGCCCCGCGGGAAGACCCGTCGAAAAAACCCGCCGGGAAGACCCGCCTTGAAGCCGGGCAAACACCGCTCCAACCCCGCGGTGCGGGACAAAAAGCGCCGTTTCGTCCCGCGCGGGGCCGGGACGATCCGCGGCCCGGATCCCCTTGACGTTTCCGCCGAACGCGAATCTCCTCTTCGGGCGGTCCCCGGGAACCAAGGGCGCCCCGTTCGCGGGCGACGTCCGTCCGGGCCCTCGTCGGCCCGGTCGACCTTCGCGCGGGCTTTTCCTCCCCCATTCTTCCGCGATTCTCACGAGATTCTCACGGGATTCTCCCGCGACTCTTCGACGAATCTTCGGCGCGACGCGCGCGGGCGATTCCCCGACGGCTCGGAATCGGCCTCGCCGCGATTTTCCGATTGCGAGGGCTTTTGCCGCCCCGGCCGCGAACCCGAAGGGCGAAAACAGCCCGAAACAAAGCGGGCGGAGGACTTTCGACGAGGTCCGCCGCCCGTTTTCGGTGGGATTCCACGGGCTTTCGAGGTGGCTTGCGGTGCTTTTGGGGGACTTGAACGGCTTCGCGCCGTCTTTGGTCGGGTTTCGGGTCCCCCGTCGGTGTGATTTGACGAGGCTTGAGTTGCTTCGTGACGTCTTCGGTCGGGTTTCGCGGATCCCCCGTCGGTGTCGTTTGACGGGGTTTGAACGGCTTCGCGCCGTCTTTGGCCGGGTTTCGCCAATCCACTCGATTTCGGGACTTTGGCCGGGTTTCGCCGGTCCGTCGTCGATTTCGAAGCTTTGTCCGGGTTCGTCAATCCCCGTCGGTTTCAAGGCTTTGCCCGGGTCATGAAACTCCCGGCCGTTTCATGAGACCGGGGCCCTCTCGGGAAACCAAGGCCATTTTGTGAAGCCCCGCGAGTTTTTTTAAAGCACCGCCCGGGTCCGGGAGACGCGAAACGGTTTTCGCGTCCGCCCCGCGCCGGGGCTTTTCTCCCGCGGGCCAAGGGCCTACGGGTCCGGGGAAAAAGCTTTTGCGTTTCGCCGTTTTTTTCTCTTTCTCGAATCCCTTCGAGGAGAGTTTTGTTAGGAGCCCTTCGGGGAGAATCCCTTTCGAATTCCTTGGGGGAAAGTTCCGCTCGAATCCCTTCGGAGTGAATCCCGGTCGAATTCCTTCGGGGAAAGTTCCGTTCGAATCCCTTCGGGAAGAGTCCCAATGGAAAACCCCCCAGGGGATTCTCGTTTGGAATCCCCGAGGGGGTTTCGCCCGCTTGGTCCCGGGACTTTTCGGGTCCCTCTTTCCTCCCGCCCCCGGCGCGCGCGCGTGGGGGAGGGACTTGGGGTTTCATTGCATGGCGGGCATGTCCGGGCTCCAGGTGGGGAGGGTCTGGTCTCCCCTGAAGTCGGGGATCAGGGGTTGCTGCCTGTCGCCGTTGGCGGCCATGACGTAGAGTTGGTTTCTGCCGCCGCGGTTGGAGTAGAAAACTATCATGCGGCCGTCGGGGGAGAAACTGGGATGTCTGTTGGTGCCCTGACCGCCGGTGAGCTGAACGAAGCCGGAGCCGTCGACGTTTATGACGCAGATGTCCGTCTCCCTCGTCACGAAGGCAATCTTGTCGCCTTTGGGGGACCAGGAGGGGTCGGTGCTCTTGCCGGGAGGGGAGAGCCTTCTGCCCTGTCCTCCGGAGGAGGGGGCCACGTAGATCCCGGCGGTTCCGGCCTGGTCGGAGACGTAGGCCATGAGGCTCCCGTCCGGGGAGAAGGTGGGGGAGATCTCTATTTGTCCCCCGCCCGTTATGACCCTCGGGTTCTTGGAATCGAAGATCGCTATGTTGGTGCTGTTGGGGCCGGAGAGGCCGGCCGCGAGGGTGCCGTCGGGCATGAAGGCGGGAGCCACCACGAGTTCCCCGGAGTAGAGCACCCTGTTGTCGCTCACGAGCTCCCATCTCTTGCCGTTCAGTCTCGTCCAAGCCAACCTGTCCCCGTGACCGATGGTGGGGAAATTGGCCTTGGCGGCCCTGGACCCGGAGACCCCGGTCGCGTCGTCGGCCCCGAGTTCGGTCAACATCACCGAAGCCCCGGAGAGGAAAACGATCTTGGACCCGAAGACCCCGGGCGTTCCCGTGACGGCCAGGAGCACCTCGTTGGTGAAACGGTTGATCATGGTCCTCCCCTCGGCCAAGGGACCCGTGTAGCGTTTGGCGAGTTTTTGGGTGCCGGTCGCGACGTCGAAGAGCCTCATCTCCAGGGTGAGTCTGGCGCCCCGGAGTTCCGCGGCCCCCTTTATGACGTAATTGGCCCCTATCTGAGCCCAGGGGGCGTAGTCGAGGGGATTTTCGGGGGAGAGTCCGGCCCTGGGATTGGTCTCGAGGGAAGACCTGGGGTCCAGGAGCTGGAAGTATCCCGTCATGTCGAGATTGGCGGAGAGCCTTCTTTGGAGGACGAGGATGTCCGTCCCGACCGGAGCCGCGGGGACTATGGGCTGGAAGGTCGGGATGACCAGATTGTACCTGTTGAAGACCCCGATGAGGTCTATCGGTATCAAAACGGAGGGAGGCTGGTACTCGAGTCCGTCCTGAGCGGACGAGACGCCCGGGTTGAAGCCCGCGAAGATGAGGGTGGAAAGAAAAAGGAGCGTCCCAATCAATCGTGACGTCGGCTTAAGCATGTCTTCTCCTCCAAAAGGCAATTTCGATTCCCGGGGGAAAAAGAACCGGGGAATTCGTTCGCGAGCGGTTTTAAAAAAAACCGCCCGCGGAAGACCCCTCGTGAGACGCGGGGGTCGGAAACGGAAAAAGGTCCCGGCGTTCGGCCGGAAGCCGGCCGAACGCCGGTCCGACGCGTCGGGAAACCCGGAACGAATCCCGATTCAACGCGTTTCGGACCCCGAACGAATCCCGCTCCGACGCGATTCGAACCCGAAACGGATCCCGGGTTAACACATTTTGAACCCGCGACGGATCCCGGTTTAACACATTTCGGACCCGCGACGGATCCCGGTCCGC
>JAITKT010000167.1 GCA_031278225.1 Deltaproteobacteria bacterium | reverse complement strand
AGAATCAAGAGGTACTGCGTCGTGGGAAACAAGACCCGCGGCCCCTCCGACGAGGACTTCATCCGTCAAAACTCGGGCGGGGTCGAGGTCCTGGGCTTCATACCCTACGCCGAATCCATCGTCGACGCCGACAGAAACGGCGTTTCGGTCTTCGGGAACTCCCCCGAGGCCGCGGAGGCCGTCCGCCTCATCTACGACAAACTCCTCCGGCGGGAAGCCGCCTGAGGCCGCCCCGGCGCGAAGCTTTTTCGAGCCCTCCGTTTTTTCCCCCCGGCGCGGGGGTCTTTTCCCCGCGTCCGCGCCCCCTCTTTTCCCTCTTTCCCGCCCGCCCCGGGGCGAGAGCCGCGAACCTCTCGCGCCGGGGGTAGGGCGCCCCAAGGAGACGCCCCCGCAGGCGATGCCCGAGGACACCCTCCCAATCATTCCCCCCGACGACGGCGACGTTCCCGACGCCCACGGCGACCGCGGGCCCTACTCCCTGAGGAGAAGGCCCCCGACCCCGAGGGAGTCGGAGGACATAAGGACCCCCTACGCCGTGGACTGCGACAGAATACTCCACTCCATGGCGTACAGCCGCTACATCGACAAAACCCAGGTCTTCTGGCTCGTCAAAAACGACCACGTGACCCACAGGGTTCTGCACGTTCAATTGGTGTCGAGAATAGCCAGAACCGTCGGGAAAACTCTCGGGCTGAACCTCGATTTGCTGGAAGCCTCGGCCCTGGGCCACGACCTCGGGCATCCCCCCTTCGGGCACGACGGGGAGGCTTTTCTCTCCGCGCTCTCGGAAAAGGCGGGGATCGGGAAATTCGTCCACGCGGTGATGAGCGTGAGGTTTTTGGAAAAACTCGAAAGGGGGGGCAGGGGTTTGAACCTGACCCTCGGGGTCTTGGATTCCATCCTCTGCCACGACGGGGAGTCGGACTTCGCGAGTCTCCGGCCCTCCGTCGGCCCAATCGATTTCGGGGAGCTGGACAGGAGGATCGAATTCCGGAAGGCCTCCCCGGAAGCCATGCTTTCCCCCATGACCGCGGAGGGCTGCGTCATGAGGCTGTGCGACTCCATAAGCTACGTGGGAAGGGATTTGGAGGACGCGATTCTTTTGGGTCACGTCAAAAGGGAAGAGATCCCGAAAAACGTCGCCAAGGTCCTCGGCCAAACCAACGGCACCATCGTGTACTCCCTCGTGAAAAACCTCACCGAGAACGCCGCCGCTCGAAAACCTTACGTCTGTTTCGGCCCGGAGACGGGAGAAGCCCTGACCGAGCTCAAAAACTTCAACAGGGAGCGCATCTACCACAACCCCGCGATCAAGAAGGACAGGCACAAAATCAAAAGGCTCTTTTCCGTCTTCTTCGAGATGTTCTCCGAAGACTTCGCCCGTCCCGGGGGCCCGACTCTTCCCATGCTTTCCTCTTACGCCAAAAACATGGGCGAGGAATACGGAGCCGCCGCTTCCCCCCCGGAAAAGGCGAGGGACTTCCTGGCCGGCATGACGGACGACTATTTCCTCGAAACGGCGAGCGAACTGTTGCTTCCGAAATACGAAAAAAATTTTCGCTGACCGGCCGCGACGACACCGGGGGGGCCGCTTCGGCCTTCCGCCCCCCGCCTCGCGGCCCCCGAAAAAAACCCGGACCCCCGGGAAGGAAAGAAACACCTTGAACCCCGAAACGCCCCCCGAAAAGACCCGCTCCGTAAAAATCGACGAGAACACTTTTTTGGGCGGTGACGCCCCTCTTCTTTTGATTGCCGGGCCCTGCGTCATCGAAAATCTCGAAAACCTCCGGGAAACGGCCGGTACCCTCAAGGAGATCGCCCGCGGGCTCGGGGTCGGGCTCGTCTTCAAGTCCAGTTTCGACAAGGCCAACCGCTCCAGCCTCGACTCCTACAGGGGTCCGGGGGCGGAAGCGGGTCTGGGGCTCCTGAAAAAGATAAAGGAGGAATTCCGGATACCCGTCCTGAGCGACGTCCACGACGTCGGGCAAGTCGAAAAAGCCAAAGAGGTCCTGGACTTCATCCAAATCCCGGCCTTTCTTTCGAGGCAGACGGACCTTCTGACGGCCGCGGCCCGGACCGGAAAGCCCGCGAACGTCAAAAAGGGTCAATTCATGGCCCCCGGGGACATGCGCGGCGCCCTGGAAAAACTCTCGTCCCAACCGGGCTTCGCGGGGCTTTCCCTGTGCGAGAGGGGGGCCTGTTTCGGCTACAACAACCTCGTGGTGGACATGAGGTCTCTCGTGATCATGCGCTCCTTCGGCTGGCCCGTGATCTTCGACGCCACACACTCGGTTCAGCTCCCGGCCGCGGCCGGCGGCAAATCCGGGGGGGAAAGGAAATACGTCCCGGCCCTCGCCAAAGCGGCGACGGCCGTCGGAATCGACGGGATCTTCCTCGAAACCCATCCCGACCCCGACAAGGCCCTCTGCGACGGCCCCAACCAATGGCCCCTGTCCGAACTGGAAGGGCTCTTGAAAACCCTCCTCGCCGTGAGAAAAGCGGTTAAGGACGCCGAACGGCCCGGGGAATAACCGCGAACCGTCTTTTTCTTTCCGTTTCCCGTTTTTCGTTTCTTGTTTCCGGTTTCTTGTTTCTTGTTTCTCTTTCGCGCGTGAATCTTCTTTTTCCGATTCTTTTTTTTGACATAACGATAAAGGCATTTGAATCCATGTCCTCAGCATCCCATGAATTCGCGTTCTCCAAAATCCGCTGGATCGGCTTCGACGTCGACGGCGTGATGACCGACGGCGGCATAGTGCTTGACGATCGGGGCATCGAAAGCAAACGTTTCAACAGCCGCGACGGTCACGGCTTAAAACTCCTCCTCCGAAGCGGCCTCCTGGTCTCCATCATCACGGGAAGAAAAAGCGACGTGGTGGAAAGAAGGGCCCGGGAAATCGGGATCGACTCCGTGCGTCAGGGGGTCATCGACAAGATCGTCGCTTACGAGGAAATCCTGAAAACCCTGAATCTGAAACCGGAGGAAACCGCCTTCGCCGGGGACGACGTGGTGGACCTTCCCATCATGACCCGCTGCGCCCTTCCCATGGCTCCCGCGGACGCTTCCCCGGAGGCTCTGAGAATCGCGAAATTCGTGAGCTCCTCGAGAGCCGGCCACGGGGCCGTGAGGGAAATGACGGAATTCATCCTGAAAGGCAAGGGCCTTTGGGAATCGATCATGAAAGGATACCTCTCCTGAACGCCGCCGGGCGTCGAACAACCCGAGGCAATTAACGTGAAAACCGACTCCGAAAACAAACCCGGCCCGGCTCCCGACCCCGGGGGGATTCCCGGGGAAGAAGAGGTCGCCGGCGACGCCCGCGACCTCTCTCTCCCCGCGGCCTCGGCTCCCGCGCGGGAAAAACCAAGCGCCCGCGCGAAAGACCCGAGGAGGAAAAAAGTCGGGACTCCCGAAACGCGCGCGGCGGAAGGGAAAGCGACGGAAGCCGAAACGGAAAAAGACGCGACCAAAGAAGAAACGGAAGTATCGGCGAAAGCGGAAGAAAAAGCGGAAGAAAAAGCGGAAGAAAAAAAAGAGGAAGACTCCGACCCGGCGGCCGGCGGCGAAGTGATGGCCGCGCTTTTGGCCAAGGCCAAGGACCTTCCCCCTTCCCCCGGGGTCTACGTCATGAAGGACGCGGGGGACAAAATAATCTACGTGGGCAAGGCCAAAAACCTGCCCAAGAGGGTCAGGAATTACTTCGGGAAGACGGCGCCCTCGGCCCGGATAGGGCTCATGGTGTCAAAGATCGAGTCCTTCGACTTCGTCGTGACCTCCACCGAAAAAGAGGCCCTGATTCTCGAAAACAGCCTGATAAAGAAACACAAACCCCGGTTCAACGTGATCCTGAGGGACGACAAGACCTACCCGTCCTTGCGCCTGAGCGTCACCGAACCCTTCCCGAGGCTGGAGATCGTGAGAAGGCCGGTCCGGGACGGATCCGTCATCTACGGTCCCTTCCCCTCGTCGGGGGCCTTGAAGGAATCCCTGAAACTGGTCGGAAGACTCTTCCCCCTGCGACGCTGCAAGAGACCCGACGTGAAAAAAACCGACAGACCCTGTCTGAATCACGAGCTGGGACTCTGCGTGGCCCCCTGCAGGCC
>JAITKT010000162.1 GCA_031278225.1 Deltaproteobacteria bacterium | reverse complement strand
GAGAAATCCGGGTCAACGTCTGAATTGAACTTATAAATCAGGAAAAGACCGGTTGTCAAGCGTTTTTTTGAACCCCCGGCCGGGCCCCGAAAGCGTCATTCGCTTCGTCCGAACTCGGTAGCGACCGTTTTTTGACAACATGTTGGGCTTCGATACCAACAAACAACCACATCTGCTTGTTTGTCATGGACAAATTTAATTTCGGCGGGCTGTTCGTCTTTTTTCGGAGGCGCCGGTTTAAATCGGTTTCGAAATTTGTCAATAAATTTAATTCACGTTTATTCGAAAAAAAACACTTGAGATTACAAGTGATAACACGGTAACAACCCACCGTTTTGATTACAAAAGTTAATTTGACTCACGTTGACGCCGGCGGAGTCCGAGCGCTCCGAAATCGACGCGCGGCGATCGGGAGCGCTCTTCGGCCCGTTGATTTCACGCGTCACCCGAGCGGCGTCCCGGCCGGGCTTCGAAAAGACCCGGGGAGTCCGGGTGACCATGTCATGATTCATGCCCCGCGAACACAAACCCCCCGGCGCGAAACCTTGGCCGCGCCGGGGGGAAACGTTTCGGAGGCAACCGACAAAACATCGAAAACAAAGCGCGCCGCGAAAATCCGACGCCACCGTCCCGGGGATCGCGAGACAAACGCGAAGCGGAGCCGGAAGCGGATTAAAGTCGCGCGAAAGGAAAAAGCGAAGACAACCGGAAAATAAAACCGGGGGAAAACCGCGAGCGGTTTAAAGACAAACCGCGGATTGAAATCCGGAAGAACGGGAGCCTCGCGCGTGAGCCCGCGAAAGACGAGAATCGCTGGTCACGGAAGGAAATCCTCCGCCTTGACCGGAGTTCCGCCGAGGGAATTCCCGCGCTTGGGGGCGTCCGAACCCCTCCGGCCCGGGACCGCGCTTTCCGTTTTTCCGCTGAAATACCTTTGGACCTTGTGCCCGCTCGAGGTGGACTCGACGCTCGAGCCCAGATATCCGCTCCGGGAATTTCTGTGGACGATTGCCCCGTGTCCGTCGGGGGCGGTGGTTTCGTAAGAGCCCATGTAAAAAGTGTGGTCTTCCGACGGTTCCCTCACGGGGTAAGGGGTGGCTTTCTTCCCCGCGACTTCGGAATCGTCGCGGCCGTTTCCGGACTCCCCGCTTTTTTCGGGAATTCGGGAGGATCTTTTGAGGTCCGCGCTCCCCCGGGGATTTTCGAAAGACAGGCTCGAGCCTGCGGATTCCATGGCAAGGGTCCCGTCGTCGTTCACGGCGAAATCGGAGGCGGCCCTCATGGATCTCTTGCCGCCGGGGGACGCGCCCGGGGAAACACCCGGGGAAGCGCCGTCGAAGGCCGCCTCGCGGGCCGCCGGGAAATCTCCCGCCTCGCCGAAAGCCGCCGCGCCGTCGGAACCGGTGGCGGGAACGGCCGCGACGGAGCCCGCCGCTCCGCCGTTCGCGGCTCCGGCCGCCAAGGGGGCGGCGCTCATGCCCGCGGCCGCGACGACCGGCCCGGTGTTGTTGTAATCGCCGGGGATGTCGGTTTCGGTTATTCCGCTTTCGCCCGCGGACGGAGCGGTGCCGTTTCGGTCTTCCCCGGCCTCGGAGGCGGCCAGGGCCTCGTTTATGGCGTCAACCATTTCGGAAACGGCGGCCCTTCTGGCCGCGAAACGCCTTATGGCTCCCTCGCTCATGGGGGCCGCGGGCAGATGGGAGGTTTTCACGTCCATGTCCAGATAGGCTCTGGTCAGGGGGTCTCCTCCGTAATCCGCCAAAAGATTTATGAAATCGGCGTCCATGGCGGGTCTGGCCCTGGGCTCCAGGGAAGCGACGACGATGTCCCTGATGGTGTCGTCTGTCACGCCCCGTTCCCGAAGCATGTTCAAATCCAAGACATCGGGTCCGGCCGAAAGCCCCCGGCTCATGACAAAAACGAAGGCAAACGCCAACCCGGAAACGACAATCAAAGTTTTCGCGCGCGACATGCCAAACATCCTCCCGGCGAGGCAAAAGGCCTCATGCCCGGGAAGTTGCAAGTTGCGGACCAAAATAAACGCTTTTTCCGGGGGGGCCGCCCGCCCTCCCCTTTTCGCGGGGGTTTCCGGGGCGCCCGCGGGGGGAATTTCGCGGTTCCCCCCCCGCGCGGGAAAACGAAGGGGACGGTGGCGTCGCGGGGGTGGCGCGCCGCCGCCGCGGAGACGGGAGGTTTCGGGGCGCGAAAACGCGTTCGCGCTCACGGCGAAACCGCGGCGACGAACCGAATTTTCAAAAATTTTCATGAAATTTTCACGCGAAATGTTTGGCGTTCGAAAAGCGCCCGTTCGAGAGCCCTTTCGCGGGTCCAGCGAAAAGCGTCAAAACGTCCGGGCGTCTTTTTTTTTATTTTGAGGGGAGTCGGCGTAGGAAGGGCCGGGGGATTCATCCCTTCCTGACCCTCTTGGGCTTCAGATCCCGGTTGAAGTCTTCGCCGATGTCACCCTCGTCCAAGCGCCCGGTCTCCTCGTCGTAGATCTCCAGGGCCTCCCGTCCTATCTTCAAGGGGCGGGACCAGAGCTGCCAAATCAGGGCCAGGACCAGGGCGGCCATGACGGGGATCAGGATTCCTTCCTTCAAGCCGAAA